>JBIKJX010000163.1:0-4766 GCA_044360785.1 Limnohabitans sp. | reverse complement strand
AGACATGGCAAAGAACATTTTGTGGGTGGTGCAAGGTCACGACCATCCGTGGCTGTTGTCGCCCCAACTTGACGCGGCTGACGCCAGTTGGTGTTCGGGTACCGCGCCCATGGCTGGAAATTACGCAGCGAAAACACGCTATCGCCAGGCCGATGCGGCTTGTACTTTTGCTGCCTTGAAAGACTCCGAATTTTCCTTAGCATTCAACGATCATCAATGGGCCGTCACACCGGGACAAAGTGCCGTGCTGTATGACGGCGAAGTTTGTTTGGGTGGTGGCGTCATCAACGCAGCCACAACACTGGTTTAAGTCACTGGCTGCTATTTAAGAAAAAAGCCTGTCACACGAACAGGCTTTTGACGGGTTGAAGTTGCGAATGTGACTTAGAAGGGGATGTCGTCGTCCATGTCGTCAAAACCACTGGCGGGCTTGGCGGCCGTAGCAGGACGATTGGCAGGGGCACTGGCGGCAGGACGGGGCGCTGCTGCGGGGCGGCGCGCAGGTGCGCCGCCGTCTTCGTCGCCACCGCTGGGACCGCCCATGCCTTCACGGCCACCCAGCAATTGCAATTCAGTGGCAATGATGTCGACGGTGTTTTTCTCAACACCCGCTTGGTCGGTGTATTTGCCGTACTTGAGGCGACCTTCGACGTAAATGGGGCGGCCTTTTTTGACATATTCGCCAGCGATTTCTGCCAAGCGGTCGTAAAAAGTAACACGGTGCCACTGTGTGTCTTCAACAGTTTCGCCTGAAGTACGGTCTTTGCGGCGGCTGGTAGTGGCAATGCTGACATTGGCTACGGCCTGGCCGGAGGGCAGGTAACGAATTTCGGGGTCACGGCCGCAGTTGCCGATCAGAATTACTTTATTGACTGAAGCCATGTTTTTTCCTTGAAAACTCTGAATATGTAGCGTGCAATTATGCTTGTTAGCGGGCCGGTGCTTCAATGGGTTCCATGAACCATGCAACCAAAAGCCAGATTAACGTGGCGAGCCCGCAAACTCCAAATAAAACCGGCGCACCCCCTGTTTTCATAAGGACGCCGCCTACAGCGCCTCCGGCAAAGAAGCCCAAAGACTGCAAGGTGTTGTAAAAGCCCATGGCCGTGCCTCGGGCATGCGGTGGCGCTGCGCGAGAGGCAATGCTGGGCTGGCAGGCCTCCAAAATATTGGATCCGCAAAAAAAGACAAACAAGATGGCCGCCAAGCACCACAGATTAGGGGTGCTACCTGCCACCCAAGCCAAACTGAACATGACCAGCGCAATGACCATGGTTGAGCCCAAGAAGACAGCACGCAAGTAACCTTTTCGCTCCAGCGGAAAAAGCGTTTTACCCATGACCAAAAAACCAAAAGAAACCGCTGGCAAGTAGACCCACCAGTGGTGCTCTTTGGACAAGCCCGCATCGACCAACATTTGCGGCACCGCCACCCACATGGCCAACATAACGGCATGCAGGACAAAAACACCCAAGTTGTTGCGCAGCGAGGGAATATGGGTCAGGACATCTTTGAGTGTGCCTTTGGGGGCGACCGCTTGTTGTGCTGGCTCAGGGGGAACACCCCAAATGACCACCGCCACACCGCCCAAGGCCAAAATGCCGGTCAAGTTGAACAAGCCCGACAAGCCGGCTATGGCATTGAGCGCTGGTGCCAAGATCAAGGACAAGGCGAACATCAAGCCAATGCTGGCACCGATCAAGGCCATGGCCTTGGTTCGAACCACGTCCCGAGTTTGGTCGGCTAGCAAAGCCGTGACCACGGCAGACACCGCGCCTGCGCCCTGCAAAGAGCGGCCCACGATCAAACCTGACAAGGAATCGGCAGCGGCCGCCACAAAACTGCCTCCTGCATAAATCAGCAAGCCAAAAATGATGACTTTTTTGCGGCCCAATTTGTCTGAAGCGGCGCCAAACGCAAGCTGCAATGCCCCTTGCGTCAGCCCATAGATACCCATGGCCAAGCCAACCAAAGCAGCGTCGTTGCCCCCTGGATATTTGGCGGCCTCCAGGACAAAGACCGGCAACACCACAAACAGGCCCAACATTCGAAGGGCGTAAATGGAGGCCAAGGAAAAGCTGGAGCGCTTCTCTAGGGAGGTCATGCGCAAATCGTTGCTGGCCAGTGAAGCTGGCGCCGAAGCGCTGGAAACGGGGGAAGGGGTTACATTCATAAGGGTTATTCTTGTGCCTGATTGTCCCCGATTCAGAGGGCATTCCCTGTTTGACTCAATTCCTTGACTAAATCGCTCAAGATGCCGAGACGGGACTTCAACATCAAGGCGTTTTTGAAGTTACTATTCGTCCGGAAAAAAATTTTTGCAACTTCATTGGAGATTTTATGAAACAAACTAACCGTCGCGTTTTCATGATGCAAGTCGCTTTGGGTGGAACTGCCTTGGCAGCCACGCAAGCCATGGCCCAAGCCATGGTGAACGAGAAAGACCCACAAGCCGTTGCTTTGGCCTATGCCGCAGACGCTACCAAAGTGAAGAACCCCAAGTACGCTGCGGGTCAAAAGTGCAGCAACTGTGCTTTGTACCAAGGCAAACCCACTGACGCTGCTGGCGGCTGCCCCTTGTTTGCTGGCAAACAAGTCCACGGCCCAGGATGGTGCTCTGCCTACGCCAAGAAGGCCTAATTTAAAGCTGCTTCGGCAGCTTCTGTGCAAGACGCCTTGGCGTCATGCACCTCAAAAAAGCCAGCAGCCGCTGGCTTTTTTTGTGCCAATCCATCTATTCGCCATGCCCATGCACTGCCGGAGCAGACAGCGTGCCCAGCTTTAGCGATAATCGAGGGTTTTGTCTGGCACCTCGATTTTGAACGCACCCAACGCCCCCGCAAATCTGACTGAACTGGAATCAGCCAGGGAAAAAGTCCGCCTTTTAGAAGCCGCCTTGAATGCGGCACGAATTGAGGCGGGAATAACCGGAAATGAGGGCTTAGGTGGGTTAAGTGGGTTAGGGTTAAGTGGGCTAAATGGCTTGGGCAGCTTAGACCCCTCTCAAGGCGGCGCGTATTTGGCCAATGCCTTGCGCCAAACGCACATCAGCGTGAGGGGCGCTCGCACTCACAACCTCAAGAACATCGACCTGGACATTCCCCGCAACCAACTGGTGGTCATTACAGGCCTGAGCGGCTCGGGCAAATCCAGCTTGGCCTTTGACACCCTGTATGCAGAGGGTCAACGCCGTTATGTCGAGAGTTTGTCGGCCTACGCGCGACAGTTTTTGCAACTGATGGACAAGCCCGATGTCGATTTGATCGAAGGCCTTTCTCCGGCCATCTCGATTGAGCAAAAAGCCACCAGCCACAACCCACGCTCCACCGTGGGCACCGTGACCGAAATTCACGACTACCTGCGCTTGTTGTTTGCCCGTGCAGGCACGCCCTACTGCCCAGATCACAACTTGGCGCTTCAAGCGCAAACCGTGAGCCAAATGGTCGATGCGGTTTTAGAACTACCGGAAGACACGCGTCTCATGATCGTGGCGCCCATTGCGCGTGAACGCAAAGGTGAATTTGAAAAGGTTTTTGAACAGATGCAAGCGCTGGGCTATGTGCGCTTTCGCATCAACGGCGAAACCGTCGAAGTTGAAGACTTGCCCACCCTGAAGAAAACCGAAAAGCACGACATCGATGTGGTGGTGGATCGTCTCAAAATTCGCCATGAAGCCGAAGCGCCAGCCCGCGATGCCCTGCGCCAACGCATTGCAGAAAGTTTTGAAGCCGCGCTTCGCTTGGCCGAACAACGTGCGGTTGCCGTTGAAATGGACACGGGCAAAGAGCACCTGTTCAATGCCAAGTTTGCGTGTCCCGTTTGCCACTATGCCATTGCAGAACTTGAACCCCGATTGTTCTCGTTCAATTCGCCCATGGGCGCTTGCACCACCTGTGATGGCTTGGGCACCACCGAAGTGTTTGACATCGACCGCGTAGTGGCCTTCCCATCCTTGAGCTTGGCCAGTGGCGCCATCAAAGGCTGGGACCGACGCAATGGTTTTTATTTCAGCATGCTGGAAAGCTTGGCCAAGCATTACGCATTTGATGTGGAGGCCCCTTTTGAATCTTTGCCAGAAAATGTTCGGCACTGCATTTTGTGGGGCTCTGGCGAAGAAGACATCAAATTCAGTTACATCGTCGAGTCGGGTGCATCACAAGGCAAACGCGTGACGAAGAAGCATCCCTTTGAAGGTATCATCCCCAACCTGACTCGGCGCTACAAAGAAACCGACTCGAGTGTGGTGCGCGAAGACTTAGCGCGGATGCGCAGTCACCATGCGTGCACCGATTGCAATGGCACTCGTTTGCGCCGCGAAGCGCGCCATGTGCGTGTGGGCGAGGGCGAGCAAGCGCGCGCCATTTACGAAGTCAATCACGTTACTTTGGGTGAAGCGCAAGCCTATTTTCAAGGTCTGCAATTGCGGGGCGCCAAAGCAGAAATTGCCGACAAAGTGGTGCGTGAAATTGGCTCTCGTTTGAAGTTTTTGAACGATGTGGGCTTGAACTATTTAAGCCTAGACCGAAGCGCTGACACCCTGTCTGGCGGCGAAGCGCAGCGCATTCGTTTGGCCAGCCAAATTGGTTCGGGCCTCACGGGTGTGATGTATGTTCTGGACGAGCCCAGCATTGGCTTGCATCAGCGCGACAACGACCGACTCATTGGCACGCTCAAACATTTGCGCGACATTGGCAACAGCGTGTTGGTGGTCGAGCACGATGAGGACATGATTCGCATTGCCGACCATGTGATCGATATGGGCCCTG
>JBIKJX010000014.1:0-14001 GCA_044360785.1 Limnohabitans sp. | reverse complement strand
AACGCGCGCACGGATGCGTTGTTCGTTGGCTGCTAATTCTTTGGGTGTCAGGGCATCTTTGCTGGTGTTGATGGCGGCACCGCGCGCCTTGATCTCGTCTCGTTCATTCAATAAATTGGCGATGTCACGCTCGGCAGCCAAAATACTCTGTCGTTGAACTTCGGTGGGGTGTGCCGTCAAGACCGGTGAGACAAAGCTGTGTGCCAAAGTTTGAGAAATGACTTTGGGGGTAATGCCGGCCCAGCGGAGTCGCTGCAAGGCCACTTCAATGCTGCCTTCTTGGGTGTCGCCAACTCGTTCATGAAAAGCGCGTCGCCGGATGTGGTGACGGTCTTCAGCCAAATTGGCCAGATGGCTGAAGTAAGTAAATCCGCGAATGACCATGACGGCTTGATCGCCTGGCAGGTTTTTGAGCAATTTCTTCAAAGCGCGGTCTGCCTCGTGATCTGCATCGCGCCTAAAAGAGACAGACAATTTGCGAATTTTCTCAATCAATTCGTATATTTCAGCCCCTTCTTGTTGGCGAATGGCATCGCCAAGAATACGACCCAACAGTCGAATGTCTTCAACCAAAGGGCGTTCGTTGTCGCGTGAATTGCGTTTCAGGGGGAGGGTGGTCACTTTTGGCATGTCAGAACCTGGGTTTATGGCTCATTGCATGCTAGCATTTGTACCGCTCCAAAAATTACCAAGAGGTTACTGGTTTGAACCCTACTTCAGCATCCAATTTGCAGCGTCCTATCGTCATTGCCACGCGCGAAAGTCGCTTGGCCATGTGGCAGGCTGAGCATGTTCAGGCCATTCTGCAGGCACGTGGCTACACCGTCGAGCTTCTGGGTATGACCACCCAGGGCGATCAAATTTTGGACCGAAGCCTCAGCAAAGTCGGTGGCAAAGGTTTATTTGTCAAAGAGTTAGAAGTTGCATTGGCGGAAGGCCGCGCTGACATTGCCGTTCACTCGCTCAAGGATGTTCCCATGGACATGCCTGAAGGTTTTGAGTTGGCTTGCGTCATGGAAAGAGAAGACCCTAGAGACGCTTGGGTCTCGGCACAGTATCCAACCCTGATGGACTTGCCACACGGCGCTGTGGTTGGTACCTCTAGTTTGCGAAGAACCGTGTTGCTTCGCGCTCTGCGCCCCGATTTAAAAATTGAACCCTTGCGCGGCAACTTAGACACGCGTTTGAGAAAACTGGACGAGGGGCAATATGCGGGCATTATTTTGGCTGCGGCCGGATTGAAGCGCCTGAAAATGGCGGACAGAATTCGCCATATTTTTGAAACCGATCAAATGCTGCCCGCCGCAGGTCAAGGGGCCTTGGGCATTGAAATTTGCGCGGGTCGACAGGATTTGGTGGAGGCGCTGAGTCCCTTGGTTCACACCACGTCGTGGTTGGCTGTGGCTGCCGAACGCGCCGTCAGTCGTGCCATGGGTGGCAGTTGCTCGATGCCTTTGGCAGCGCATGCAACCCTTTCTGGCAACGAACTTACTTTGCGTGCCGCTTGGGGCGACCCTGAAGGCGAAACCACTTTGGTGACTGCTCAAACCAAGGGTCAAGTCAAAGACTTGGCGCAAGCTGAAGCGCTCGGCTTGCAAATTGCAGAAGAATTGCGCAAAGGTGGTGCGCACTGATGTGCTTTGCCATTGACGCATGACGCAGGTTTTAGTGACACGTCCCGAGCAGGATGCGGCGTCTTGGGTCACCTCGCTTCAAAGTGCAGGTTGGGAGGCAATCCAGTTCCCTTTGCTTGACTTGAACCCGGTTCTCAGCACGACCGATGTTGAAACAGTGCTGGCAAAAATTCAAAGTAGCCAAGCTGTGATGTTCGTGAGTGCCAATGCCGTTAGGTTTTTGGCCAGCGCACTCACTTCGCACCCCCATTGGGTGAACCATTTCAAACAAAACGCCAGAGCTTGGTGCACAGGCCCTGGCACGGCGGCTGCCTTGCTAGCTTGTGGCATTGAAGAAAACCGCATAGACCAACCCCATTTGCAAGCCAAACAATTGGACTCAGAAGCCTTGTGGCAAGTGGTGCAACCCCAAGTTGGGTCTCATTTGAAAGCACTTTTTATTCGAGGCGCTGACGAAACAGGTGCCATCGCGGGTCGCGACTGGTTGGCCCATCAACTCAGCCTCCATGGCGTTCAGGTTGAGGCCCTAGCTGCCTATCAACGGCAAGCCAGTCGCTTGTCTGAAGATCAAATCGAACAGGTTCGGCAATGGGTTGACCAGAGAGCGATTTGGATCTTCAGCAGCTCGGCGTGTCTTCAAGCTTTGGTCGATCAATGCGGTCAGGTGCCTTGGTCAAATGCGAAAGCAGTGGTGACTCACCCCAGAATAGCGGCATTGGCGCAACAGCTGGGTTGGCGAAACGTCTCAATTGCGCAGCCCGGCATGAAAGCCATGCTGGCCTCTATAAAATCACTGGCATGAGCAACGAAAATATCCCAGAAACCCCTGCCAGTTCCAATGCGACCCCTGGCGGCGAACAGCCCTCTGAAAAAAAAGGTGCTGCAATGGGTCCGGCCCCCTCGCGTCGCCCATTTAGTTTTTGGGGCCCCATGATTTTGGCCGTAGCCGCCATTGTTTTCAGTGGCATGCTCTGGGAAAAGCTGTCTCGCATTCAGGGTCAGTTGGCAAGACAAAGCGCTGATTCTGGACAGCAATCATTAGAAGCAAAAGCTTGGGCGAAACAAGCCCAAGAAAGTGTCAAGGACAGCGCCGCTCGAATGGCCTTGGTCGAAACTCGTTTGGGCGAGGTCACACTGCAACGTTCACAGCTTGAGGATTTGATTCAATCGCTTTCTCGCTCGAGGGACGAGAATTTGGTTCTCGACATTGAATCTTCTCTCAGATTGGCGCAGCAACAATCCCAATTGACCAGCAGTCTTGAGCCGTTGTTGGCGGCTCTCAAAACAGCTCAGACTCGTCTGCAGCGTGCTTCCAATCCCCGCCTGATGACGGTGCAACGCGCCATTGATCGCGATTTGGATTTGGTCAAGACGGCCCAAATTACAGACCTTCCTGGCATGTTGTTGGTCTTGGACGAATTGGTGGCTTTGGCGGATGATTTACCTTTGGCCAATGAACTCAGCCGTTCAACCAGTGCCAATGTCAAGACTGTGGAGGCGGGTGTTCCAGTGGCACCCAATGCTGCTTGGTGGCAGGTGGTGCTCGATCGTGTGATGGTGGAAGCCAGAGGCTTGCTTCGCGTCAGCAGAATCGACAGTCCCGAGGCGGCCTTGTTGGCGCCTGAGCAAGGCTTTTTCCTGCGTGAGAATCTCAAACTGAAATTACTCAACGCACGCTTGGGTTTGTTGGCCCGACAAAATGATGCCGCACGCAATGACCTGCAAGCGGTGACTGTGGCTCTCAGAAAATACTTCGACCCCAATTCAAAGAAAACACAATTGGCCTTTCAGTTATTGGACAAAGCCCAGACCCTGAGTAAAGGCAATCCTATTCCTCGCTTGGATGGGTCGCTGGCTGCTTTGGCCACAGCCTCTGCTGGAAAGTAAAGCAACATGCGCGCAGCTCTTTGGTTAATGAGTTTGTTTGCTGTCGCAGTGGCCTCTGCGCTGCTGGCTTCTAACAATGTGGGCACGGTTTCCATTTTTTGGACGCCTTATCGATTTGATGTTTCATTGAATTTGGTTTTGTTGGGTTTGGTGCTCATCTTGCTGACTTTGCATTGGGCCCAAAGAGCCTTGACTGCGTTATTTGAATTACCCAAACAGGCCAAACGCTGGCGCATGTTGCAAAAGGAGCGTGCGGCCCATGCTGCTTTGCTTGAGGGCATGTCTTATTTCATGGAAGGTCGCTTTTTGCGGGCACGTAAATCGGCAGAAGCTGTTTTGGCACGCGAAAAATCTTTGCAAGAAACCGGCGAAGTTATTGAGCATGCGGGTGCATTGCGCAGTGTTGCGCACATTCTGGCAGCAGAATCTGCTCACGCCTTGCAAGACAAATCAAGCCGTCAAATGCATTTGAATCTTGCGCTTCAAGAGCCCGCCACAGGAAACTCTGGCTTGCGCCAATCGTTGGTGGAGGGCAGTATGTTGCGTGCAGCGCGCTGGTCTCTGGACGATCGTGATGCTGCAGAGAGTTTGTTGTGGTTAGATCGTTTACCGCAAGGTGTTGCAAGACGAACCTTGGCCATGCGCTTGAGACTGAAAGCCGCCAGATTGGCGGGTGAGCCTTCTCAAGCCTTGGACACAGCGTTGCTGTTGATCAAACACCGCGCGTTTACATCAGAAGCCGCTGCCAGCATGATCCGAAGTTTGGTCTTTGAATTGATTTCCAAAACGCACGAGCAAGGACAAATGCAAAGACTTTGGGCCCGGTTGGGTGATGCCCAGCGTCAATCCCCCGATTTGGCAATGCAGGCGGCGCAGCATTGGCTGGTCTTGAGGGGTGAGCCTTCGGTTGCTCGCGCTTGGATGAAGCCTGTCTGGCTTCGACTTCAGCAAGACCCAGCCAAATTGTCGCCAGCCCAAGAACTGAAATTGATTCAAGTGCTCGATCAGAGTTTGACAGGAACAGACAGCTCGGATGAAAAGGAGTGGTTGATTGCCGTTGAAGCGGCGCAAACAGCCAACCCAAGAAATGCCTTGTTGCAATACTTGGCTGGACGTCTTTGCCTGAAGCGGCAGTTGTGGGGTAAGGCACAAGCCTTGTTGGCGCAGGCAGCACCTGCTCTTAAAGATGCGGTGGTTCGGAGACAAGCTTGGCGTTCTTTGGCCGAGTTGGCGGAACAAAGAGAAGATTTACCAGCGGCGCTCCATGCCCTCAAAAAAGCTTCGTTAGATTAAAAAAAGGGACCTCAGGGTCCCTTTTTGGTGAGTGATACTGGGTTGTCCCAGTGCTGTGTAGATCAGAAGGGCAACTTCATGTTGGACAGATCTTTGCGCGTCTCAACCAAGATCAATGGACCTTCATCAAAGACCACTGCAGGTGGACGTTCTCTGGGCACATGCACCGGCTTGGGCTCTGCGGCAATGGCGGCTTGAACCTGTGCAATCTTTGCGGGGTCTGAATTAACCCATTGCAATCCAGAGCCTTCTGCCACTTGAATCAAGCTGGCCATGGGCAATTCATAAGCCTGAACCTTGGGCAGGCCAGCGGGTGCCTGTGCTTGTGCTGCAACAGGTGCTTTGGCCAGCTCGCTGGGCGCTGAAGGTTGTACAGGCGCACTGGATGGCGGTGTGGTCGCGGTGGGCGTCTCTGCACTTGATTGCGTGTTGCCACGGTCAAAGTAAGAACGAGGCGCGCTTGTCCCATCTTCAGAAGCCTCAGCAGGCTTGCCTTCAACGCTTGCATTTTCAGGAGGTGCATTGTCGTTGTTGGTATTGCGTTCACGGCGGTCACGACCATAACGATCGCGTGAACGGCGCTCCCTTTTCTCGGGTGCACCCGTTGCGCTCTCTTGGCGCTCGTCATTGGCTGTGGTTGAATCCGTCGATGGGTTGGCAGCAGTGTCAGCATTGAAGGCCATTTCAGCTTGCGCATTGCCCGTGCTGCCTGCATTGTCGCTGGCTGCATTTTGACGTCCACCTTCGTTGCGACGCTCACCACGTTCGCCACCTCTCTCGCGTCGGCCTTCACCGCGTTCACGTCGACCTTCACCGCGAGGTGCGCGATCGGAACGTGGCTCATTCCGAGATTCTTGGGTGGCTGTCTCTGTTGCATCAACACTTACGTTCTGAGTGTCCACCGCTTGATTGGCTTGGGCGTTGTCTCGACGTTCACTGCGCTCACCGCGTTGTCCAGAGCGCTCGTTGCGTTCGCCACCTCGGCGATTGCCACCATTTTCACGTGGGGCACGCGTCTCATTGTTGTCACGGTCAGCATTGCGCTCGCCTTTTTCATTGCGCTCAGTGATGCCTTCGCTGCGATCATTTCGATCGCCTCGACGACCGCCACGACCCCCGCGTCCGCCGCGGCGTTCACCGCTGCGCTCGCCATTTCGTTCGCCTCGGTCATTGCGCTCGCCGTCTTTGCTTGTTTTCTTGCCAACGTTTTTGGCAGGTTCCTCTTGGACGTTTGTCTCGCCGCCAAACAAACGCTTCAACCAGCCAAAGAAGCCACCGCCGGCTTCAGATTTCACATCTGCTGGCGCTTGAGGTTTTGCAGTCTTGGGCGTTTCTGGTTTGGGCACTGAAGCAGGCGCTGGTGCATCAGGCAAGACACCCTTGATGACGGGGGTCTGTCTGTTCGTAGGCTCTTGTGAGCGGCGTGTAACAGTGGTCGGATCTTCCACTTCTTCGGCCATGGTGTAGCTGGCTTCGATGTTGTCCAAGCGAGGATCATCGTGCTTCAAACGTTCCAATTTGTAATGCGGTGTTTCCAAGGACTTGTTGGGCACCAGCAGCACGTTGATGCGTTGCTTCAACTCAATCTTGGCAATTTCTGGACGCTTTTCGTTCAACAAGAAGGAAGCCACTTCCACGGGCACTTGCGCATGAACGGCGGCCGTGTTGTCCTTCATCGATTCTTCTTGAATGATTCGCAAAATCTGCAAAGCAGAGCTTTCTGTGTCGCGCACATGCCCAGATCCACCGCAACGAGGGCAGGGGATTGAAGAGCCCTCGGACAATGCGGGCTTCAAGCGCTGGCGGCTCATTTCTAAGAGACCAAATTTGCTGATCGAACCAAATTGAACACGGGCACGGTCTTGACGCAAAGCATCGCGCAAGCGATTTTCAACTTCGCGGCGATTGCGTGACTCTTCCATGTCAATGAAGTCAATCACGATCAGACCGCCCAAATCGCGCAAACGCATTTGGCGGGCAACTTCGTCAGCGGCTTCTAGGTTGGTTCGGGTAGCGGTCTCTTCAATGTCGCCGCCCTTGATGGCGCGTGCAGAGTTCACGTCCACAGACACCAACGCTTCGGTGTGGTCGATGACGATGGCGCCGCCAGAAGGCAACTGAACCGTGCGTGCGTAGGCTGATTCGATTTGATGTTCAATTTGGAATCGGCTGAACAATGGCGCATCGTCGCGATAGCGCTTCACGCGGGGTGCAAACTCGGGCATCACGTGGCTCATGAATTGCTGAGCTTGTTCGTAGATGTCGTCGGTGTCGATGAGGATGTCACCAATGTCGCTGTTGAAGTAATCGCGAATGGCGCGAATCACCAAACTGGATTCTTGGTAAATCAGGAAGGCACCTTTGCCGCCTTGTGCTGCACCATCGATGGCTGACCACAATTTGAGCAAATAGTTCAAGTCCCATTGCAATTCGGGTGCGCTGCGACCAATGCCCGCGGTACGGGCAATGATGGACATCCCTTTGGGATATTCCAATTGGTCCATGGCTTCTTTGAGTTCTGCGCGGTCGTCGCCTTCAATGCGTCGGCTGACACCACCACCGCGTGGGTTGTTGGGCATCAAGACCACGTAGCGACCTGCCAAGCTGATGAAGGTGGTGAGTGCAGCGCCCTTGTTGCCACGCTCTTCTTTTTCTACTTGAACCAGGAGTTCTTGGCCTTCGCGAATGACATCATTGATGCGTGCTTGGCTAACGGGCACACCTTCGGCAAAGTATTGGCGGGAGATTTCTTTGAATGGCAAGAAGCCGTGTCGTTCCTCGCCGTAGTCGACAAAGCAGGCCTCTAGTGAGGGCTCTACGCGAGTGACAACAGCTTTGTAGATGTTGCCTTTGCGCTGCTCGCGACCTTCAATTTCAATTTCGTAATCGAGGAGTTTTTGTCCATCGACGATGGCCAAGCGGCGTTCTTCAGCCTGAGTGGCATTGATCAGCATCCGTTTCATGATGCATCCCTTCTTTTCAATATGTCAGCAAAACAAACCCTGCCTCTGATGGCGTTAGGCGTGCATCACCGGTTTAACAACCAGCCCTCAAGGAGCCAACGGTGCCGAGACTGACGTTCGAAACGAAGGGAATTGCCAAAAGAATCCGACATTCAAGGGCGCAAAAGTGTCGCTGGAATGAGGATAGGGGCGCGTGGATGTGTCGAGGCTGTGGGTGCGCGCTGGCAATAGTGTCTCGAGTGGCGCAAACAGCCACTGCAAAAAAGACAACAAAGATCCAAACAACACACTCATTTCGACTCAATCCGTTCAGTAGCTGAAAAGCTACTGAATTAAAGTATTCCGTATCTGGGTTTCAAAGCATCGGTCCAACCAACAACTGGTCTACCACTGTTGGCCCTGGCCTTCAGTCTGCAGATTTCGCTCATGGCGGCATCGAACTTACGGCGCATGTTGGTGGAGAGTGGACTAAACTCCTGTCATCAGGAATTCATTTCCATTCAAATCAACCACTTACAGCAGAACGCCGGTGAATCGCATTATAGGGCCCCAAGCCACACATTCGGCCATATCTGCCGTGACAAATACAGCCTTGGAAGTTAAATGGTTGACGGTGGACGAAGAGTCGGCGGGGCAGCGCCTGGATAATTTTTTGATCCGTCATCTCAAAGGCGTGCCCAAAACCCACGTTTACCGAATCATTCGAAGTGGTGAAGTCCGCGTGAACAAAGGCCGTGCCGCCGCCGACACCCGAATTGAGATCGGTGATGTGGTTCGCTTGCCGCCGGTTCGGATTTCGGACAAGGTTGCTGAAAAAGCGGCGCGTCCTGCACCTGGGCGAGAATTCCCTTTGTTGTTGGAAGACGACGCATTGATGGCCATCGACAAGCCTGCGGGCGTCGCGGTTCATGGTGGTTCAGGGGTGAGTTTTGGCATCATTGAGCAACTGAGGCAAGCCCGACCTCAAGCCAAACTACTGGAATTGGTTCACCGCTTAGACCGGGAAACCAGTGGCATTTTGTTGGTGGCCAAGAAGCGCAGCGCCTTGAAACACCTACAAGATCAGTTCCGAGAGCGTGAAACCGGTAAAACATATTTAGCTTTGGTTCAAGGTAATTGGCCGGAGAAGTTGAAAGTTATCGACAGTTCGCTGCATAAATACCTTCTTCCGGATGGGGAGCGGCGTGTCAAAGTGACCACGCCTGAGGACCCTGATGGCATGCGATCCATCACCTTGGTCAAGGTCTCCGAGCGCTTGCACGGATGCACCTTGTTGGAAGTCACCATCAAAACGGGTCGAACACATCAGATCCGAGTGCATTTGGCCTCGCAAGGGCACCCTATTGCGGGTGATGACAAGTACGGTGACTTTGAGTGGAACAAAACATTGAACAAGCAAGGCTTAAAGCGCATGTTTCTGCATGCTTGGCGTTTGCAATTTACCCACCCCACAACAGGCAAACGGCTTGAATTGAAATCCAATTTGCCCGAAGAGCTTCAACAATTTACACACCATGCAAAACCCAAACCTTCGACCCCGTCAGTTTGATTTGATTGCCTTTGATTGGGACGGCACCCTGTTTGATTCAACGGCCATCATTACCCGCTGCATTCAGCGGGCCGTGGTGGACGTGGGCGGAAAAGAGCCTACGGCAGAGGCAGCGTCCTATGTGATTGGGATGGCACTCAAGCAAGCTTTGGCCCATGCCGCACCAGATGTTCCTGTTGAAAAATACAAGGCATTGGGGGACCGGTACCTGCACCATTACACCGCGCATCAAAATGACTTGGTACTTTTTGAGGGTGTTTTGCCCATGTTGGCAGAATTGAAAGCCAGGCACCATTGGTTAACGGTTGCCACCGGCAAAAGCCGCAAAGGTCTGAATGAAGCGTTGCATGATGTTGAATTGAAAGGGACCTTTGATGGCTCTCGAACGGCTGACGAAACAGCTGGTAAGCCCAGCCCATTGATGCTCCACGAATTAATGCGAGAGTTTGGGGTTGAGCCCGCGCGGACGTTGATGATTGGGGACACCACCCACGATTTGCAAATGGCTTTGAATGCAGGCTGCGCCAGCGTTGCTGTCAGCTATGGGGCCCATGAACCTTCAGCATTTCATGCATTAAATCCTTTGTTTGTGGCGCATTCAGTGGCTGAATTGCGTCACTGGTTGCTAGAGAATGCCTAAGTATCTTGGATAATTTTTGAAAGTGATTCAACCCCTGGCGACTGTCAATTTGGCGGTGCGTAATTCTTAGAGGTCTCATTCATGAGCGAAGCAATTCCTTTGTGTCATTCTGCCGACCTGCAGGACAGCGGTTTGGCGGTGCCCTTTGATGTGATTCATGGCGGTCAAACTTGCCGAGCTTTTGCCATCCGCTTCAAAGGGAGCGTGCATGCCTACTTAAACAGGTGCAGTCACGTGGCCATGGAAATGGACTACCAGCCCAATCGATTTTTTGATGCCAGTGGACAATTTCTCATTTGCGCCACCCATGGTGCGATGTATCGGCCTGAATCGGGTGCTTGTGCTGGCGGTCCTTGTAACGGTGGTTTGATTCCAATTACCTTGTCTGAGCAAGGTGGGGTGGTTCACTGGCATACTGACTTCAATTTAAAACCTTTTGAGTTCCCATGAGTTCCGAACATCCTGAATCTACTGAAGCCCAAAGCCGCAACACTTCGGCCAGCGTCAATGCCGCCACGACCAACTCAAATACGGCATGGGAACGTCAAGTTTTGTCAGACTTGGTGCAGGCTAATTTGAAAGAGCAACAATCAGCACGCAGATGGAAAAATGGTTTGCGCGTGGGTTGGTTGTTATTTTGGATTGTTGTGATGTGGCAAATCTTGTCGCACAACCAAACGACAAGCAACATCACGACGCCACACACTGCGCTTGTGAATATCAAGGGCGAAATTGCCGATGGGACTGAAGCCAGTGCAGAAAACATCGTCGCTTCGATGCGTGCCGCTTTAGAAGACACGGGTTCGCAAGGTTTGATCTTGTTGATCAATTCACCCGGCGGAAGCCCTGTCCAAGCAGGCATCATCAATGATGAAATTGTTCGCCTGAAAGCGCTACACCGCAAGCCCATTTACGCCGTCGTGGAAGAGTCTTGTGCCTCTGCCGCTTATTACATTGCTGCAGCTGCGGACAAGGTTTATGTCAACAAAGCCAGTATCGTGGGCAGCATTGGTGTGCTAATGGATGGCTTTGGCTTTACGGGTTTGATGGACAAATTGGGGGTGGAGCGAAGGCTGATGACTGCGGGCGAAAACAAGGGATTTTTAGACCCCTTCAGCCCACAAACTGAGGCCCAACGCAAGCATGCGCAAAGCATGTTGAATCATATTCACTCGCAATTCATTGAGGTGGTAAAAAAAGGCCGTGGCGATCGGTTGAAAGAAACCCCTGAGATGTTCAGCGGTCTTTTTTGGACAGGTCAGCAAGCTGTTGAGTTGGGGTTGGCAGACGAGTTGGCCAGCCTGGATCAAGTCGCGCGCGATGTCATCAAAGCTGAAGAAATTGTTGATTACTCTCGCCACGACAATGTGGCTGAGCGTTTAGTGAAACGCTTTGGTGCGGCCATGGGCGAAGGCGCTTGGCGTGCCATGCGTGAAAGCAGCTCTTTTCGATAAACTAAGCCTCAGCGAGCGCTAAGCGCCAACTGAAAAAACAGCCGGCGTTTGGTTGCTCAGTCCGGCTGGTGCATCATCGTTTGCAGACCTTGTTTTTCGCCACTGCTGAACGGTTGCAGATTGGTTCACGCCATCTGACAAAGTGATACCACTGCTAAATGCCAATCGAGTCTGCGTTTGTAAACTTTGAATCAAAGCGTTCCAAAGGGCGAGGTTGCGGTAGGGCGTTTCAATGAACAATTGGGTTTGCCCTGTTTTCAGCGCCAACTGCTCTAGTTCCTTGATGCGGCGAATTCGCTCTTGCGGATCTTGCGGCAGGTAGCCAACGAATGCAAAATTTTGACCATTCAGCCCGCTGCTCGCCAGCGCCATCAACAAAGACACAGGTCCCACCAGTGGGACAACAGTCAAACCCAAATCATGCGCAGCGCGGACCACTGAACTACCCGGGTCTGCCACAGCGGGCATCCCGGCTTCACTGACCAAGCCGATGTTTTGACCTTGTAGCGCTGCATTGAGCAGTGGCTTGGCATCGTATGCCCCTAAATGATCCCCTTTTTTGTGAACTTGCCTTGGAAGTTCGACGATGGTTTGCGACTGAATGGGTAAGCTCAATGGGTAGATGGCGTCAATCCGCTTAAGGTACGCCCGTGTTGTTTTGGCGTTTTCGCAAATCCAGTGCGTTATTTGGGCGGCAGCTTGAAGTGTGCCGTTGGGCATGGCGTTGGTTAGCAGGGCCTCTTGTGCGCAGCCAAAATCCAGAGGCGCAGGCACCAGAAAAAGTTTGCCAAGTGCTTGGGATATTTGACTCATAACAACTTGACGCCTGCTTCTCTGAGTAATTGACAGGTTCTAATGAGTGGCAGTCCTACCAGTGCAGTGGGATCATCATTGTCAATAGCTTCTAAGAGTGCAATGCCGAGGCCTTCGCTTTTCGCACTGCCGGCGCAGTCATAGGGTTCTTCTGCGCGCAAGTAGGCTTCAATATCAGCGTCAGACAAATCTCTAAATTTCACGCTGACAGCGGCCAATTCGGTCCGCTCGTAACCATTGGCCAGGCAAACCACGGAAAGTGCCGTTTGGAAAATGACTGTCTTGCCGCGCATCTTTTGCAATTGCAAGACAGCGTTTTTGTGATTGCCCGGTTTACCAAGTGGCACACCATTCAAGTCTGCGACCTGGTCTGAACCGATGACCACGGCTTGGGGGTGTAGCTTGGCCACAGCATGCGCTTTGGCCAGCGCCAGTCTGAGTGCCAGGGCTTTGGGTGCTTCGCCTGAGTGTGGGGTTTCATCAATCTCCGGAGAGAAAACATCAAACGGAATTCGAAGTCTTGACAGTAATTCTTTGCGATAACGAGAGCTTGAGCCCAGGATGACGGGCAAGCCACTGAGTTGCTTTGGGAGGGGTAAATTGTCTTTGGACATCCCTCAATTCTCTTACACTGCCGGCATGGAAAAAAATTTTGATTTAAAAAGACTCCACGTCAAAGCCTTTGCGAGGGATGGTTTGAGTCTCAGCGGGCTCCAGCCGCTGGCTTTTTTTGAACGTTTGGCTGATTTAGCGGCATCTCAAACTGCAGCGAATGCAGAAACCATCCAGGTTCAATGGGAAATTTCTGGTGAAACTGAGTCAGTGGTGGGTGGCGAAGCCCAGATTTATCTGCATTTGAAAGCTTCGGTTGGCTTGCCGATGCAGTGTCAACGCTGCTTGGGCTCCGTTCAGGTTGATGTGTTGTCTGAACAAACCTTCCGTTTTGTGGCCGACGAGGCCACTGCTGAGGCCGAAGACGATGAGTCTGAGGAGGATTTGCTGGTGTTGGTGCCTGAATTTGACGTTTGGGAATTGATTGAGGATGAACTCATCATGTCGGCCCCTATCGTGCCCAAGCACTCAGTTTGTCCGACATTGGTACCTATGTCGGCATCGGATGAATCGTTTGAATCCGCCTTGGCAGAACGCCCCAACCCTTTTGCGGCATTGGCCCAATTGAAGAAAAAACCGCATTGAAGCGCTAGATTGGCTTGAAACTATGGGCTATAATCAGCGGCTTCGCACCCTTTGGGTGTGAGTTCATTCACTGTTTAACCTAGCCGCGTTGATGTTGAGCTTGTCCTTAATAACGCTGCTTTCAACGCCTCCAAGGAGCCATCATGGCTGTACAACAAAACAAAAAGTCACCTTCTAAACGTGGCATGCACCGTTCACACAACGCTTTGAACGTGCCCGGTATTGCCGTTGAGCCAACAACTGGCGAGACACATCTGCGTCACCACATCAGCCCTAACGGTTTTTACCGTGGCCGCCAGGTTCTGAAAAACAAATCAGAAGCCTAATTGACGCTCAAAATACAGGCCCGATGCTACATTCAAGGTAGCCTCGGGCCTTTGTATTTGTGTTGATTGAAAATATGTCCTCCAAAGAGTTTTACACGATTGCCGTCGATTGCATGGGCGGTGATCACGGGCCAAGCGTTACCTTGCCTGCTTGCCGGCACTTTTTGGACATGCACCCAGAAGCTAGATTGCGTTTAGTGGGTAAAGCCGAAGCGCTTGCTCATTTCAAGCATGAGCGTGCTGAA
>JBIKJX010000161.1:0-4827 GCA_044360785.1 Limnohabitans sp. | reverse complement strand
CCCCGAGGCGTCACGCCCGCACCAGGCACTTACGATGCTGTCAAAAACGGCTTGGCCGATTTGTCCTACACCGTGCACGGCTACACGCCAGGCCGCTTTGTACACACCCAAATGACTGAATTGCCTTTCTTGGGCAACAGCGCCGAGTCCATCTCTGTGGCCTTGAGCCGTGTCAGCTCTAAATATCCAGAATTTGCCGCTGAACACCAAGGCGTCAAAGTTTTGTCTTTGTTCTCTCACGGCCCAGGCATGGTTTTCAACGTTAAACGCCCCATCGCCAAAGTGGAAGATTTGACGGGTCTTAAATTCCGCGTAGGCGGTGGCATGGTCAATGACATGTCTAAGGCTTTGAACATGAACGTGACGCTCAAGCCAGCACCTGATTCCTATGAGTTGCTAGCCTCCGGTGTGATGGACGGTACTTTGTTCCCCGCTGAATCAACCGAGTCTTTCAGAATCGACAAGATCATCAAACACGCAACCACATTCCCCGGTGGCTTGTACAACACCAGCTTTGTTTTCATGATGAACCAAGCCAAATACGACAAGCTTTCAGCCGAAGACAAAAAAGCGGTGGATGCCATCTCCGGCGAAACTGCCGCTCGTATTTTTGGTCGCGGCTGGGACAAGGTTGACCGCCGCGCTTATGGCCTGATGCAAGCCAACAATGTGCTGGTGACCAAAGCCGATGCCAAGTTTGTGGCAGACGTGAAAGCCAAAACTAAATCTTTGGAAGAAAACTGGATTGCTGCTTCAAAAGCCAAGGGCTTGAAAGACCCAGCCAAGGTTTTGGCTGAATTCCGTGCTGAAATTGCCAAGCTCGAAAAATAATTGAGTGGCAAACGCATTTTGCGTTTGTCATTCAACCGCAAGCGGCACCTGTCAAAATTGAGGGTGCCGCTTTTTTTGATGCATTGGAATTCTTTTTGTGAATAAATTTCTAGACAGGCTTTGTAGCCTCATCGCCGGATTGGCCTTGTTTGGCATCATGGTCCTGACATTTTTGGATGTTTCTGGCCGCAAGTTTTTAAGCCACTCCATCACAGGCTCATTGGAGTTGACGGAGTTGCTGATGGTGGTGGTTATCTTTGGTGCACTCCCCTTGGTTTCACGCAAAGGCGAGCATGTGCTGTTCGATTCACTCGATGGTTTTTGGCCCCCCTCTTTTGTCAAATTCCAAAAGTCTTTGGTCAATTTATTTTGCTGCGTGGCGCTGCTGGGATTGGGTTGGCTCATGATCTCGACAGGCATTGACTTTGCAGCCTATGGTGAAACCACCGCTCAACTCAAAATTTCTAAAGCACCCTTCATCATGGGCATGGGCTTCATGTGTGCCCTGGCCGGCATTGTTCACCTGATTCTGGTTTTCAACCCCTTGCGTGAAGAGGAAGAATCCGAAGGGGGTGTCCTGTGACTGAAGCTCTCCTTGGATTCGTTGCCATCTTTGCTTTGGCGCTTTTGCGCATGCCTTTGGCTTTTTCGATGGGTCTGGTCGGCGTGATTGGGATTGGCCTCACACGCGGTTGGATGCCCGCACTGGCCAGTACCGCACAAGTGGTACAAGAAACAGGTTTTGCCTACACCTTGTCTGTCATTCCACTGTTCATTTTGATGGGCAACTTTGTGGCACGAGCCGGTTTGGCGCATGAGTTGTTCCACGCTGCCTACACTTTCATTGGTCATCGAAAAGGTGGTTTGGCGCATGCCACCATTGCGGCATGTGCTGGGTTTGGCGCCATTTGCGGCTCCTCCATTGCCACCGCAGCCACCATGAGCAAAGTGGCTTACCCGTCCATGAAAAAATTAGGATACAGCGATGCCCTGTCGACGGGCGTCATTGCGTCAGGTGGCACCTTGGGCATCATGATCCCCCCCTCCACCATCATGGTGATTTACGGCATCGTGACCGAAACTCACATTGGCAAATTGTTTGCGGCTGGCGTATTGCCTGGCATCTTGACCGCCATCTTGCTCATGTTGGCTGTTGTCTTGATGACGCTGCGCAATCCCGAACATGCACCTGCTGGCGAGAAGTTCACCTGGAAACAGCGTCTAGAAGCATTGCGGGGTATTTGGGGGGTTTTGTTATTGGTGATTGTGGTGTTGGGCGGTATTTACGGCGGCATCTTCACAGCTACGGAAGGTGCTGGCATGGGCGCTGCCGGTGCATTCTTTTTTGCGTGGGGTCGCAAAGCACTCACTTGGGATTCACTTATCAGCATTCTGGTGGAGTCTGCAAGAACCACGGCCATGTTGTTCACCTTGTTGATTGCAGCCACTGTGTTTGCCAACTTTGTGAACTTCACAACCATGCCAAATGACTTGAAAGAATGGATCACTCACTTGGGACTCTCACCCGTGATGGTGGTCGGTGCCATGATGATCATCTACATCATCTTGGGGACTGTCATGGAAGAGTTGACCATGGTTTTGCTGACCATCCCCCTCTTCTTTCCCATTGTGATGCAACTGGGTTTTGATCCTGTCTGGTTTGGCGTTTTGATCGTGATGGTCATTCAAATTGGTTTGATTTCACCACCCGTTGGCATGAACTTATTTGTTCTGAACACCTTGTTGCCCAAGGTGGGGCTTGGCACCATTTTCCGGGGTTGCTGGCCCTTCGTTGCCATGCAGGTTGTGACTTTGGCCATCTTGTTGTTCTTTCCTGAGATCAGCTTGTACTTACCCTCATTGATGGACAATTAAGTTTGTTGATTGTGAAACTCCTGATCTTCTTCTAACCCCTTTGTTTTGAAAGACCGCGCTATGTTAGATCCGCAAGCTCAAGCATTGATGCAACTCATGATTGACAAAGGGGTACCGCCCGTTAACACCCTCTCACCCACAGAGGCTCGGACTTCATACAGGTCTAGGCGTTCCTTCACACAGCCGGATGCGCCTGAAGTCTTCAAGACGGAAGACCAGCGGGTGTCCTACAACGGCATTCATGTTCCCCTCAGGGTTTATCACCCGTTCAGTGCCCAGTCTCAAAAAGCACTACCAGCTTTGGTCTATCTGCACGGCGGTGGCTGGACCATTGGCGACCTCGACACACACGATGTTTTGTGTCGCAGCCTGTGTTTGCAAGCCGATGTAGTTGTGATCTCTGTCGATTACAGAATGGGGCCTGAGCACAAATTTCCAGCGGCCTTCGAGGATGCCGTTGCGGCGTTTGAGTGGACCGTTGAAAATGCAAACCAATTAGGCATCGATGCGAAACGCATCGCCATTGGTGGCGACAGTGCAGGTGGCAACTTAGCAGCCGCAGCTTGCTTGCAATTGCGCAGCCATCCTGTTCAACCCGCGTTTCAATTGCTCATCTACCCTGCCACCATCATGTGGCAAGACACGCCCTCCTACCACGCCAATGGGCAGGGCTATATGCTCACCAAAGATTCCATTGCGTACTACACCACCAACTATTTGCGTGATCGCCATGACGCCAAAGATTGGCGGGCCTCCCCCCAATGGGCCGAGAGTCATGCGAGTTTGCCACCTGCCTTTGTTTTGACGGCTGGATACGATCCTTTACGAGACGAAGGACTGATGTACGCAGACGCCTTGTCCAAGGCTGGCGTTTCAACGCAGTATGTTTGTTTTGAACGTCAAATTCATGGCTTCATCACCATGGGACGTGTCATGCAAGAGGCCAACACTGCGGTGTCAATGTGCGCTCAGGTCTTGCGAGCACAGTTGCACTCAAGCTAAATTGCGCGTGTGCACGACGCGCTGTGGGAATGGAATCTCAATGTCATGCGCACGCAAAACGGCCAAGATCGCCACATTAATTTCCGACTTCAAAGTGAGCAAGCCCGCTTGTTGCTCATCGACCCAATAGTGAACGCCAAACTCTAAGCCGTCAGCGCCAAAGTTGGACAGCGTGACAAACGGTTCAGGGTCCTTCAGAACTTTATCTTGGCTCACGCAAGATTGGGTTAACAAAACCATCACCTGATGCACGTCTGACCCATAGGCCACCGACACTGCTGTGCTTTGCAAAACACGCGAATCAGCCAAGGACAAGTTTTCGACACGGCTGTTGATGAGCATCTCGTTGGGCACGATGGACTCACGGCCATTGGGTGCCCTGATGACGGTATAGCGCGCTTTGATGTCCGAAATACGGCCTTCAAAACCATCTACTTTGACGCTGTCGCCAATGCGCATGCTGCGCTCGGCCAAGATGACAAAGCCACTGACATAGTTGGCGGCCAGTTTTTGCAATCCAAAGCCAATACCTACGCCGACCGCACCGCCCAGTACCGAAAGTGCAGTGAGATCGATGCCAACAGCTGACAGGGACAACATGAGGCCGAGGAACAACAACAAGGACGTCACTGCATTGCTCACTGCCTTGCGCAGCGACAGCTCACTGCCAGAGGAAGATTTGAGCAAGCGCGCCTCAACAGCAGAGGAAACCCAAAGGGTGAGTAACAAGACCAAGCCCGCAGTGAGGCCGCCTTCTAACAATGTTCGGAGTGATAAGTGAGACGTTCCCACCTTCCATTGAATTTGATCTAACTCCTCCAAAATTAAGGGCAGCAATCCAGTCAACCACAAGACCACTGCGCCCCATGCCATCCAGGACAAACTCCGCTCAACTGGACGAACCCAAGCGGCCTGTTTGAAAGTGGCTTGTAAAACTTTGACACCTAAACGTATGGCAGCCAGAGACACACAGACTGGCACTAAAAAGTCAAACACCCACACAGGATTGGATTGAGACCAGACCGCTCTGGTAGCAAAAACCAAACCTAAAAGCAAAACGGGAAACAAAACCCCATCAATGAGTTTTCTACCCAAAAGGACAGACAACTCCCATTGGAG
>JBIKJX010000160.1:0-4843 GCA_044360785.1 Limnohabitans sp. | reverse complement strand
ACCTTCGCTTGAAACCATTCGCTTAAGTGCGCCCAACGAAGTCGACTTGTTGGCCTTTTATGAACAGTATGGTTTTAAGGGTTTGGTCAGAAGTCGGGGGGCAGGTGTTTCAGAAACTGCGGGTGCTGACAATGCTGCTGGCAAGACAGCCAAGTCCGGCAAACCAGCGTTCGTACCCATGGACGATTTGTTTGCAGAACCCGAACCGGTGGTCACGGTCACTGGCGACAAGCAATACGAAACTATTTTGACTTGGGATCAGCTGGACGCTTGGTTGCCCAAACTGGAAGCCGCCGAATGCGTGGCCATTGACACAGAAACCACATCCCTCGATGCCATGCGAGCTGAATTGGTGGGTATCAGTTGGAGCATTCAACCTGGCGAAGCGGCCTATTTGCCTTTGCGTCATGACGGACCCGATGCGCCTGTTCAATTGCCAATGAACGAAGTTCTGGCCAAGCTGAAACCATGGTTAGAAAACCCGCTCAAACTGAAGGTGGGTCAGCACATCAAATACGACCGCCATGTGTTTGCCAATGTGGGCATTGAGGTACATGGCTATGCACACGACACCATGCTGCAAAGCTACGTGCTCGAAGTACATAAGCCACACAGTTTGACCAGCTTGGCTTTGCGCCATGTGGGCCGAACGGGCATCACTTATGAGGACTTGTGTGGCAAAGGCGCACACCAAATTTCATTTGCGCAAGTGGATGTTGCTAAAGCCTCTGAGTATTCTTGCGAAGACTCAGATCAGTGTTTGGATGTTCACGGTGTGTTGTGGCCGCGCATACAAGCCGATGCCAAGTTGCGTGCCATTTACGACATTGAGATAGCCACCAGCGAAGCATTGTTCCGCATAGAGCGCAATGGCGTTTTGATTGATGGGCCGACCTTGGCGTCGCAAAGTCAAGCCTTAGGCCAACGTATTTTGCAGTTGGAAACTGAAGCGTACGAAATTGCAGGGCAGCCTTTCAATTTAAGCAGCCCCAAACAACTGGGCGAAATATTTTTTGACAAGTTAGGCCTGCCAGTCATTAAGAAAACTGCCACAGGTGCGCGCAGTACCGATGAAGAAGTCTTGGAAAAATTGGCAGAGGACTATCCTTTGCCCGCACGCATTTTGGAACACCGCAGCTTGTCCAAGCTCAAGGGCACGTACACCGACAAGTTGGCACAAATGGCCTTGCCTAGAACTGGCAGGGTGCATACGCATTACGCACAAGCGGTGGCCGTCACAGGACGGTTGTCGAGCAACGATCCTAATTTGCAAAACATTCCTATTCGCACGGCTGAAGGCCGCAAAGTGCGAGAGGCATTTGTCGCGCCTGCTGGCAGTTTGATTGCCAGTGCCGACTACTCACAAATTGAACTTCGCATCATGGCGCACTTGAGTGGCGATGAAGCATTGCTGCGGGCCTTCCATCAAGGTTTGGATGTGCACAAAGCCACCGCCGCCGAGGTGTTTGGTCTCACGCCCGACCAAGTGTCCAGTGAACAACGTCGCTACGCCAAAACCATTAACTTTGGTTTGATTTACGGCATGAGTGCGTTCGGTTTGGCCAAAGCATTGGGCATCGACAATGGCGCAGCCAAAAATTACATCGAGCGATACTTCCAGCGCTTTGCGGGCGTCAAGCGCTACATGGATGAAACACGCGAGCAAGCCAAATCACAAGGCTATGTCGAAACCGTTTTTGGCCGGCGTTTGTACTTGCCTGAAATCAATTCACCCAACGGTCCACGGCGTGCTGGCGCAGAGCGCGCAGCCATTAATGCACCGATGCAAGGCACTGCTGCCGACTTGATCAAGCTGTCCATGATTGCAGTTCAAGCGGGCATCGATCGAGAGCAACGCAAGACCAAAGTCATCATGCAAGTGCACGACGAGTTGGTGTTTGAAGTACCGGAAGACGAAGTGGCTTGGCTCAAGGTGGCCGTGCCCCAATGGATGGCTGATGTTGCCGCACTCAAGGTGCCTTTGCTGGCTGAAGTGGGTGTGGGTATCAATTGGGATCAGGCGCATTGAGTGTTGTATGCAAGCGCTAGAAAAATTCAAAGCTGAGTTAACGGCAACAGAACGCAATGTCTTGTCGCTCTGTTTGCAAAGCGCTCAACAGCCCTTGCCCGAAAATTCGATTGCTTGGCATTTGGGCAATGCAATTGAAGCGACAGGTTCTGTGGCGCCGGCTCACGCCAAAATTTTACAAAGCCTATCCTCAGATTGGTTAAATGTGCCAGTGGGTCTCAGCTGGGATACGCCTGAGAAAACACCCTTGTCTAGAACACTGGCGCTTGAGCATTTAACAACTCGCTTAAGAGACGAAGGACACATCACAGGCTGGCGAAATGAAAAATTCAGCCTTTGGTCTGAGGCCACTCATTTGAATGGAGAGGCCATCCCGCCTGATCCTTCCAGGCCAGAAGCATTTCGCATGGAGCGTGCCGCATTCAGGTTCTTGGGTCTACACAGCCACGCAGTTCACATCAATGGGTTGGCGCCCAATGGCGACATGTGGTGTGGTCGCCGTGCCATCAGTAAGTCTGTCGATCCAGGGATGCTAGACAATTTGGCGGCAGGGGGGCTTCCCGCGGGTGAAACTCTGTTTGATTGTGGTGTGCGAGAGATGGCAGAGGAGGCTGGATTGCCGGCTTCTTTGGCTCAGACCGCCTTGCCTTGCGGATATGTTGAAACCTGCCGCTCAGTGAGAGAGGGATGGCATCATGAAACCTTGTGGGTCTATAACATTGTCTTGCCAAATGAGTGGACCCCGTCCAATCAAGATGGCGAAGTCAGTGAATTTGTACTTCTTTCTCCTTCGCAAGTCGTCACTGCCATTCAACAAAACGCCTTTACAGTGGATGCAAGTTGTGTGATTGCACATGCTGTATTGAATGCTTAATTTTTAATCGATGCGATTGCATCAACTGATCATCTTAAATCAATGGAATTAGGCTTATTTCAGCTCAGCGTTGTCTTCATCGGATTTTTTATCCTGGGTATTGCAGGCTTTGGCTCCGCACTCATCATTGTTCCGCTGCTGGCCTGGAATTGGCCGCTGCAATGGGTGGTCCCTTTGGTCTTGTTGATGGATGTGCCAGCGGCCATGTTGCATACGGGCTTGAATTTGCGTCAAGTGGTTTGGAAAGAATTGCCCCCCTTGCTACCAAGCATTGTGATTGGCTCCCTGGTGGGTTTGGCATTCATGACATTAAGTCCTGGCAATTGGCCGCTGGTGCTTCTGGGGCTTTATGTGTTGTGGGTTGGCGTGCAGGGTCTGCGCGCCAAATCGATTGCCATGCCCAACCCCAACAAGGCGCGGCATTTTTTTGGCTTCATGATGGGCTGGGTTGAAACCATGTTTGGAACCGCGGGCCCCGTTGTGTTGGCTTGGTTCAGCGTGCGTCTGGCAGATCCCTATTTGGTGAGGGCAACCATGCCCATGGCCTTGGTGGGAATCTCGTCTATTGCGCTTTTCATGATGCTCATTTCGGGTGGTTTGAGCGACCCAGCCTTGTGGCGAGCTTTGCTTTATCTTCTACCCATTGCGTTGTTTGGCGTTTGGCTGGGTCATCGTTTGGCGCTGAGATTAAAAAGTGAAATTTTTAAACCTGTGATTTATTGTTTTCTGTGTATCAGTGGGCTCGTGCTTTGCGCACGGCCGCTGATGACTTAGCACCAGTTAGGCTGGCTTAAACGGGACAGTCTCTCAGGACGGGCATAATTGGGGATCCGCCCATTGAATCCATGGGCCGCATTGGATTTGGCATGACTCTTCTCGCAATCATATTGGGCACACTGGCCGCCGGCATTGGTAGTGTATGGCTGGCCGCTTGGCTTAGTTTTGGCATTGTCAGCCGCTACACACAACACATGCTCAGCTTGGCGGCGGGCGCATTGCTGGCAACAGCGTTTTTGCATTTGCTGCCTGAGGCCTTTGAAGGTGGCATCGAGCCGCACAATTTGTTTGTCACCTTGCTGGTTGGCTTGTTGTTTTTCTTTTTGCTAGACAAGGCTGAGCTTTGGCATCATGGTCATGAACATCATCATGGTGAACACCCTGCTCATGATCACCATCAGCATGCACACGCCCACAACCTTACTCACGACCACGATCACTCAGGTACACCTCAAGAAAAATCTTCAGGCGGCTGGGCCATTCTGGCCGGCGACAGCGTTCATTGTTTTGGCGATGGTGTGCTCATCGCTTCCGCTTTCATGGTGGAGCTGCAATTGGGCATCGTGGCGGCTTTGGCCGTCTTGGCCCACGAAGTACCGCACCACATGGGCGATTTGGTGGTTCTCAGAGAAACTTCTGGCAACAAGCAAGCCGCCATTTTGAAAGTTTCTTTGGCGGGCGCTGTCACCGCTTTAGGCGGTATTGCTGGCTATTTGCTTTTGGGAAGTTTGAGTAGCCTCTTGCCTTACATGCTGGCCATTGCCAGCAGCAGTTTCATTTATGTCGCCTTGGCCGACCTCATTCCCCAACTTCAAAAACGCCTAAGCTCTCGTGAGACTGCCGCCCAAATTGTCTGGTTGGTGTCTGGCATTGCCTTGGTCAGCGTGGTGAGTTACTTGGCACACGGCGGCTTGCATTGACGCAAGCAGGGGTGGTTGTCGATTAGCCTTTGGCAATGGCCATGCCTGGCGTGTTGCACCATTCGCTCCAGCTGCCCGGATAGAGTTTGGTCGTGCCCAAGCCAGCTAGCTCCATGGCCAAAATATTGGGTACAGCGCTCACACCACTGCCGCAATGATGGACCACGGTTTGTGGGTCGCGTCCTGCCAACAATGTTTCAAATTCTTGGCGCAGCAGTTCAGGCGATTTGAAAAATCCGTTGG
>JBIKJX010000159.1:0-4859 GCA_044360785.1 Limnohabitans sp. | reverse complement strand
GTTTTGGCCTGTGGCCAATGCAGGATCAAAGCGGCAACCTTTGCAATGGTTACTCATGCGATCGATGTATTTGCCGCTGGCCACATAGGGCTTGCTGGCCATCACGCCGCCATCGGCAAACTGGCTCATGCCCAAGGTGTTGGGTAATTCGACCCATTCAACTGCATCCACATAGACGCCCAAGTACCAGGCATGAACTTCTTTGGGATGGACCCCCAACAACAATGCAAACAAACCCGTCACCATCAAGCGTTGAATGTGGTGGGCATAGCCATGGTTCAGGGTTTGGGTGATGGCATTGCGCAGGCATGCCATCTCGGTGTCTCCTGACCAATAAAACGCTGGAAGATGGGCCGATGCCTGCATCTCATTGCGTTCTAAGTATTCAGGCATTTGGGTCCAGTAAATACCGCGGACATATTCACGCCATCCCAAAATTTGACGAATGAAACCTTCAGCGGCCGGCAAGGGAACATGGCCTTGTTGATAAGCTTTCTCAGCGGCACTGACCACTTCACGTGGATTGAGTAGCTTCAAATTGAGGGCGCTAGCAATGTGAGAATGGTAGAGCCAGACTTCACCTTCCCACATGGCATCTTGGTACAAACCAAACGAGGGCAATCGGTGCTGAATGAAACTGTCGAGCGCTTCAAGTGCTTGTGTGCGCGACACGGGCCAACCAAAGTTGTTCAGTGTGCCGGGATGCTTAGACAGCCGATCGTTGACCACAGCCATCACTTCTTTGGTGAGGGCATCGGGCTCAAAACGCGTGGGCTGAGGCAGCTGGCCTGGGCCTGCTTTGCCGAAACTGCCACGGTTGTCTTCATCAAAATTCCATTGACCACCAATGGGCTTTTTGCCCTCCATCAAGATACCGGTTTTTTGACGCAGTTCACGATAGAAAAATTCTTGCCGCAGTTGTTTTCGGCCTTTGGCATGCTCGGCAAATTCACGAACGGTACTGAAGAAGTGAGTGTCGTCTCTGACCTCCAAGGTCAAGCCATGTTGCTTGGCCACAGCGCGAAAGCTTTGCAGCACTCGCCATTCGCCTGGTGCAGTCATCACCAGTTTTTGGGGCTTTAGCTCTGCGATGGCTTTGTCAAGCTCTTTCGCTAAAGTGCCTTGGTTGTCTGTGTCCTCTAAGCGTGTGTAATGGACAGTCCATTGATTGGCTTGGAGCGATTGCGCAAAGTGACGCATGGCACTCAGGAACAAAGTGGTGCGTTGCTTGGAAGACAGTATGTGCGTTGACTCTTCCATGACTTCCGCCATCCAGACAGCGTCCTGCTGAGGATCAAAGTCTGCCAACGCTGACGAATCCGAGTTGAGTTGATCACCTAGGATCAAGCACAAGTGACGCAAAGGTTTAGTCATTGGGGTTGGCCGTTTTGGGACTGCTTGATTTGTTTTTTCTGCAAGCCTCTGAGCAATACAAAACCTGATCCCAATTTTTGGCCCAAGCTTTGCGCCATGACATGTCGCGTCCGCACACCGTGCAAGGTTTGGTTGGAAGGCTTTGTTTGTTGCCCTTGAAAGTGGTCTTCATAGGGATATTTTGACTGCAAGCTGCAGGCCTTCGCAGGTCGACTTGATAATGTCCTTAGTCCCATCGACATTGAACACTGAGCCTTGAAAACCATGCCTAAATCGAATGAATCTGCTGCAAGTTTGAGCCCCGGAGATGTCTCTGCGGTCATTCAAATGGCATGGGAAGACAGAACCACCTTTGAAACCATTTTTGAAAGAACAGGCGTGACGGAGGCTGGCGTGATCAAGATCATGCGCGCCGAACTCACAGCAAGTTCATTCAAAATGTGGCGAACCAGAATGCGTGGCAGGGTGACCAAGCACCGAGCGCTCCGCAGTCCTGAAATGAATTTCGATGATCGGGCCATTGCCGATCATCGACGCGCTAATTCCTGATTTTGTAGTGATGCGCGGCTAATCAGCGACCGAACGAACGGCCACCACCGTTGTTGCCGCCACCATAGCCACCGCCACCACCAGAGCGACCACCTCGGCCGCCACCACCACCGCCAAATCCACCACCGCCACCGCCACCATGACGGCGAGGACCACCGCGCCCACCGCCAGCCAAGCTATCAATACTGGTGCGTGTGGGATCAGGTTGACCACCGTTGCCACCGCTGTTGCGGCGAGGTGCACCTTGACGTGCAAATTGGTTGGTCATGAGTGGATCAATGTGACGTGGCAACTCATCACCTCGTGGGCCACGGTCGTTGCGTCGGTCGTTGTTGCGGTCATTGCGATCGTTGAATCGATCGGATGGCGCACCGTCAAAACTTCTTTCTGGACGGTCTTGACGATCACCCCGAGGGCTTGGCGCAGGACCACCGCGGCGTGAAGGTGGCGGGCCGTTGCGTGAACGACCAGTACCGCCATCAGGACGGGCTTGTCCGCCACCCTGGCCACCAGCTGAGCGACCGCCTCGGCCGCCGCCTTCGCCTGCTGGACCTTTGGATTCACGAATGCGCTGCATCATGTCTGAGCGTGCTGCTTTGGCAGCAGCCTGCATGACATCGCGACTAGGAGGGCGACCTGCGCCACCCCACAAAGTTTGTCGACCCATGGCAATGGGCTCGGCTTTTTCGCCTGGCTCGGGGCCAAAGCCTTCCAAAATTTGGACAGGAATTTCTTGCTTGGTGAAGCGTTCGATTTCCATCATGAAACCTTCTTCGTCCAAGCACACCAAGCTGACGGCTTCGCCACTGGCCCCTGCGCGGCCCGTGCGGCCAATGCGGTGCACATAGTCTTCTGACACATTGGGAATTTCGTAATTGACCACGTGTGGCAAGTCTTCAATGTCAATGCCGCGTGCTGCAATGTCAGTAGCTACCAAAGCGCGAATGTCGCCGCTCTTGAAGCCGGCCAAGGCTTGTGTGCGCGCTGTTTGGCTTTTGTTACCGTGCAAGGCCATGGCCTTGATGCCGTTCTTGGTCAGGTAGTCGGCTACGTTGTTGGCGCCAAACTTGGTGCGTGTGAACACCAGCACTTGGCTCCAGTTGTGTTGGTTGATGATGTGCACCAACACTTCTTTTTTCTTGCCGCGGCCCACAGGGTGAATCACTTGAGAAATGCGTTGCACTGTGGTGTTGCTGGGCGTGACTTGAATACTTTGTGGGTTCTTCAAGAGCGTCGCAGCCAAGTCGCGAATTTCATCGCTGAAAGTGGCGGAGAAGAGCAAGCTTTGCTTGTCGTTGGGCACCAAGGCCAAGACTTTTTTCACGTCATGGATAAAGCCCATGTCGAGCATGCGGTCGGCTTCGTCTAAGACCAAAATTTCAATGCTGGACAGATCGAGCAGGCCCTGACCTTGCAAATCGAGCAAGCGGCCTGGGGTCGCCACCAACACGTCGACGCCGCGCTTGACGCGGTCGACCTGGGGTTTCATGCCCACACCGCCAAATACAACCGTAGATTGCAGGCTGAGGTATTTGCCGTAGTCCTTCACAGACTCTTCAACTTGAGCCGCCAATTCGCGGGTGGGGGTAAGGACCAAAGCGCGGATGGCTTTGCCGCCAAATTTGTTGCGACCTGCCTCTGTCAAGCTCAGTTTGTGCAGGATAGGCAGGGTAAAGGCTGCAGTTTTGCCAGTGCCCGTTTGGGCGCCGGCCAGCAGATCGTGCCCGGCCAGGACGATGGGAATCGCTTGGGCCTGAATAGGTGTGGGTGTGTCATAGCCTTGCTCTTGCACGGCTTGCAGAATGGCCGGAGCCAAATTCAATTCTTCAAATGTCATGATGGCGCGCCAAAAAAGGCGCATGGCATCGGTTTGTCAGGCTGTTGGGTAACAGCCGCCAGTCAAAGACCGATGGGATTCACAGGTGGGCATGGAAACCACAGGCGATAGCCTGGGTCAAACCCCAGCAGGAGTGCTGATGTTGCGGCAACTGGAGGCGGCAACGGGTGCATTGTCGCACGAAAAAATATTCATTAAAATTAACTCAAAAGAATTAATAATTGGAATAACTGGAATTTTTTGGTTTTTAATTTAAAGTTGGTACAAAAAGAATTGAGTGCTTCTACATGAGACCGCCCGTTAAATTGCCCACATTCCATCTGTTGCATCACGTCACCGCTCAAAAATTTCAGGCCGTCGGACTGGTCATGCTGTGTGCAACTGCATGCGCAATGGCAGAACCCACGCGCTTGGAGCGCATTTTGAACAACAAAGAGTTGCGGGCGTGTATTTGGCCTGAGTACTACAGCATCACTTATCGGAATCCCAAAACGCGCGAACTCAGTGGCATCGACATTGCCATTACGCAGGAGTTGGCCAAGGAGTTGGGCGTGAAGTTGCGCTATGTCGACAGCAATTTTGCCCAATTGTTTGAAGCGTTAGAGCAAGATCGCTGCGACATTGCCACCCACGCCATTGGCATTACCCCAGACAGGTTGGAAAGGCTGCAGTTTTCTCAAGCCTATTTGAAGAGTGGCTTGTTTGCCGTCAAACTCAAAAGCAAAGATGATTTGCAAAATTGGGACAGCCTTGATCAAAACGGACGGGTCATTGCAGTGGCAGCGGGCACGCTCATGGAGAGTGTCATGACCAAGTCGCTCAAAAAAGCACGATTGATCAAAGTTCAAACGCCTGGCGCCAGAGAACAAGAAGTTTTATCGGGAAGAGCAGACGCCTTCATGACCGACTACCCCTATAGTTTGCGCATGATTGATTTGACCGATTGGGCGGCCGTCATTCCTGCACCCAGTTCGATGCCCACCACAGAATATGCCTACGCGTTTGCCAAAGGTGACACCAGTTTGCAGTCGCGCGTGGACGTATTTTTAAATCAAATCAAAAGAGACGGACGTCTTCTGCGATTTGCCAAGCAATTCAA
>JBIKJX010000158.1:0-4910 GCA_044360785.1 Limnohabitans sp. | reverse complement strand
CTGTCGCACTTCACGGTGTTCGTCTTGGCTTGCTTTGTTGGTTACATGGTGGTTTGGAACGTCAAGCCTGCGCTGCACACACCGCTCATGAGCGTGACCAACGCCATCAGTTCCATCATTGCGATTGGCGCCTTGGTACAAATTTCCCCCATCGCCAACGCCGCTGCACGTCCCAACACACTCATCATTGTGTTGGCCTCGCTTGCCTTGGTGCTCACGGCCATCAATATGTTTGGCGGCTTTGCCGTTACACAGCGCATGTTGGCCATGTTCAGAAAATAATTTAAAAAATAAGCACGCCATGACTTCTAACTTGTCCACGGTTGCCTACATCGGCGCCACCATTCTTTTTATTCTCAGCCTCGGTGGCTTGTCCAACCAAGAAACTGCAAGACGCGGCAATCTCTACGGCATGATTGGCATGACATTGGCCATTGTGGCCACTGTCCTGGGTCCTCAAGTCACAGCGGCCGGCACGCCTTGGATCATTGGCAGCTTGGTGGTTGGCGGCGCCATTGGCTTGTATGCCGCGCGTTCAGTGCAAATGACACAAATGCCCGAGTTGGTCGCGCTCATGCACAGCATGGTGGGCATGGCGGCTGTGTTGGTCGGATATGCCACCTACGTAGATCCCGAAGCCACCAAAGGCTTCGAAGGTGCAGCGCACGCCATTCATGCGATGGAAATCTACATTGGTATCTTCATCGGTGCCGTTACCTTTTCTGGCTCGGTGGCTGCGTTTGGCAAATTGTCTGGCCGAATCGGTGGTAGCCCCTTGTTGTTGCCCGCACGTCACTGGATCAACTTGGCTGGTTTGTTGGCGGTGGTTTACTTTGGCCGCATGTTCTTGCAAGCCGAAACCATTGAGCAAGGCATGTTCCCGCTGTTTGTCATGAGTGCCATTGCGCTTTTGTTTGGTATTCACATGGTGATGGCCATTGGCGGCGCCGACATGCCGGTGGTGGTCTCTATGTTGAACAGTTACTCAGGTTGGGCAGCTGCTGCAACAGGTTTCATGCTCAGCAACGATTTATTGATCGTGGTGGGTGCATTGGTAGGTTCTAGCGGCGCCATTTTGTCTTACATCATGTGCAATGCCATGAACCGCAGTTTCATCAGCGTGATCGCAGGTGGCTTTGGTACCACCGCTGCAGCGCCCAAGCCTGCTGACGGTGCAAGCGCCGAGCCTGTAGGTGAGGTCAGCCCCATTTTGGCAGTCGAGACGGCAGAAATGTTGCGCGATGCCAAGAATGTGATCATTGTGCCTGGCTATGGCATGGCTGTTGCCCAAGCACAGCACACCGTGTTTGAAATTACCCGAACTCTGCGCGAAAAAGGTGTGAACGTTCGCTTTGGTATTCACCCAGTGGCGGGCCGCATGCCGGGTCACATGAACGTGTTGCTGGCCGAGGCCAAAGTGCCTTACGACATCGTTTTGGAGATGGACGAGCTGAACGAAGATTTCCCAGAGACCGATGTGGCCATCGTCATTGGTGCCAATGACATTGTGAATCCAGCTGCACAAGATGACCCTAGCAGCCCCATTGCAGGCATGCCAGTCCTTGAAGTTTGGAAAGCTCGCACTAGCATTGTGATGAAGCGTTCGATGGCCAGCGGCTATGCAGGTGTGGACAACCCACTCTTCTACAAAGACAACAACCGCATGTTGTTTGGCGATGCTAAGAAGATGCTAGACGAAGTGCTGCTTGCTTTGAAGGGTTAAACAAAAAAGGGTCTCAACTCGATGAGCGCATCGAGTTGAGATCCCGTATTTTAAAGTGCGAATCAGCCTTTGATATCGCGGCGTGGTGAGCCAGTAAACAATTGGCGTGGACGGCCAATTTTGTATTCGGGGTCGCCAATCATTTCGTTCAGTTGGGCAATCCAACCCACAGTGCGAGCCAAAGCAAACACACCCGTAAACAAGTTCACTGGAATACCAATGGCGCGTTGCACGATGCCAGAGTAGAAGTCGACGTTGGGGTACAACTTGCGTGACACGAAGTAGTCGTCTTCCAAAGCGATTTTTTCAACTTGCTTGGCCAACTTGAACAAGGGGTCATTTTCCAGACCCAACTCAGCCAAAACTTCATTGCAAGTCTCTTGCATGAGTTTGGCGCGAGGATCGTAGTTTTTGTAAACGCGGTGACCGAAGCCCATGAGCTTGACGCCAGAGTTTTTGTCTTTGACTTGCTCCATGAACTCGCCCACTTTGGAGATGCCACCCATTTTTTGGATGTCATCCAGCATGTTCAAGCAAGCTTCGTTGGCGCCGCCGTGAGCTGGGCCCCACAAGCAAGCAACACCCGCTGCAATGGCTGCAAAGGGGTTGGTGCCAGAAGAACCGCACAGACGCACTGTGGAGGTTGAAGCGTTTTGCTCGTGGTCTGCGTGCAAGATGAAGATGCGGTCCAGTGCGCGTTCCAAAACGGGGTTGACCTTGTACTCTTCACAAGGCACGCCAAACATCATGCGCAAGAAATTGCCAGAGTACGACAGATGATTCTGCGGGTATTGGAAAGGTTGTCCAACGCCATATTTGTAGGCCATGGCGACCAAAGTTGGCATCTTGGCGATCAAGCGGATGGCTGAAATTTCGCGATGCTCTGGGTTGTTGATGTCAGTGCTGTCGTGATAAAAAGCGGACAAAGCACCCACCAGACCTGTCAACACAGCCATGGGGTGTGCATCACGGCGGAAGCCGCGCAAGAAGAACTGCATTTGTTCATTCACCATGGTGTGGTTGTTCACCAATTTGTGAAAGTCTGCACTTTGCTTGACATCAGGCAGTTCGCCTTTCAAGAGCAAGTAGCAAGTGTCCAAGTAGTCGCCATGATTGGCCAGCTGTTCGATGGGGTAACCGCGATAAAGCAATTCACCTTTGTCGCCATCAATGTAAGTGATGCCTGATTGGCAAGAGGCGGTTGACAAGAAACCTGGGTCATAAGTGAACATGCCGCTCTGACCGTAGAGCTTGCGAATATCGATCACATCGGGACCGATGTTGCCGCTGTATACGGGCATGTCAATGCTAGGGCTGCCGTTACTGAACGACAGGGTTGCTTTGTTGTCAGCAAGTTTCATGATTCAATTTCCTCTAGTAATCAGTCTATTCAAATTTTATTGTTTGCAACAATTTGCGAACGTCATGCCAAAAGCATGTGCAGCACTTCGGTGACTTCTTTCGTTGCCATCTCAGACTCAAGGGGCTTGCGCTTCATGAGCAAGTCCATCAGGTCGTTGTCCGACAGATCCATCAAAACATACATGCCTCTTGCTTGACCCACGGTCAATTTGGAAGCGTGACGGTTAAAAAATCGCTCGATGAAAAGATCGTTTTCAAGAAGACCTCGTCGGCAGCGCCAACGAAGTTTGCTTAAAGCGCGCTCACCCAAAGGTGTGTGGCTTTCTAGACCATCGAGCAGTTCATCTCCCATAAGTTGGATTGAGTCAGTTGCTTCAAATTAGATGGCGCGTTGCACCATCATCTCTTTGATCTTGCCAATCGCTTTGGTGGGGTTGAGGCTCTTAGGGCACACGTCCACGCAGTTCATGATGGTGTGGCATCGGAACAAGCGATAAGGGTCTTCCAAATTGTCCAAGCGCTCGGCAGTGCCTTGATCGCGGCTGTCTGCCAAGAATCGGTAAGCCTGAAGCAAACCCGCTGGCCCCACAAATTTGTCTGGGTTCCACCAGAAGCTGGGGCAAGATGTAGAACAGCTGGCGCACAAAATACACTCGTACAAGCCATTCAACTCTTCACGCTCTTCTGGGCTTTGCAGACGCTCTTTTTCAGGCGGAATGCTGTCATTGATCAAGTAGGGCTTGATCGAGTTGTATTGCTTGAAGAACTGCGTCATGTCGACAATCAAGTCGCGGACCACGGGCAGGCCGGGCAGGGGTTTCAAAACAATTTTGCCGGGTAAGGTCAACATGTTGGTCAGGCAAGCCAATCCATTTTTACCGTTGATGTTCATGGCATCAGAGCCGCAAACGCCTTCGCGGCATGAACGACGGAATGACAAAGTAGGGTCTACTTTCTTCAACTTCATCAAGGCGTCTAGCAGCATGCGCTCGTGACCATCCAATTCAACCTGAATGGTTTGCATGTAGGGCTTGGCATCCTTGTCTGGATCGTAACGATAGATTTCAAATGTACGTAATGTCATGATTCAACCTTCAGAAATTTAGAATGTCCGGACTTTGGGCGGAACAGAGTCCACAGTCAGCGGTTTTAAGTTGACGGGCTTGTAGCTTAGGCTGTTGCTGTCGCTGTGCCACAAGGTATGTTTCATCCAGTTGGCATCGTCGCGACCCAATGGTGCGATGGGGTCATCTGCTGGACGCTCATAGTCACTGACAGTGTGTGCGCCGCGGCACTCTTTGCGAGCAGCCGCAGACACCATGGTGGCTTGCGCGCACTCGATCAAGTTTTCGACTTCAAGCGCTTCAATACGGGCGGTGTTGAACACTTTAGAAGTGTCTGTCAATGCGATGGCATTCACGCGTTCGCGAATATCGGCTATTTTTTGTACGCCTTCGTCCATGCTCGCTTGTGTGCGGAACACAGCAGCATGTTTTTGCATCGAAGCGCGCATGTCGTTGGCCACGTCTTGTGCGTATTCGCCTTTGCGGCCTTCCAAGCGATTGAGTCGGGCCAAAGTGAAGTCGGCCGCATCTTTGGGCAAGTCTTTGTGCGATTTGGTTTTGCTGGCAAAGTCCACAATGTGGTTGCCTGCGGCACGGCCAAACACCAACAAGTCGAGCAGTGAATTGGTGCCCAAGCGGTTGGCGCCGTGAACGCTGACGCATGAGCACTCGCCCACTGCGTACAAACCATTGACCACGGCGTTGTGGCTGCTGGCAGTTTGCGTGACAACTTGACCATGAACGTTGGTGGGGATACCGCC
>JBIKJX010000157.1:0-4920 GCA_044360785.1 Limnohabitans sp. | reverse complement strand
TCATGCGCAACTTGATGAGCGGGTCATTGAAGCCGAGCGCAAATTGTCCGAATGTCGCGAGCAACAGCGTACCCTTGAGCGCTTGGCTCAAGAAGCCACTTTCTCGCAGCGAAGCTTAGAGGCCAGACGATCAGAATTACAGCGCGGACTCGAAACGGCGGGTCAGCAAATTGAATCGATCCATGCGGAACAAGAGCGCGCCAAAGACGAGCTCTCTCGCCTGACCGATGCCGCTGCACAAGCAGGCCTGCAAAATGCCTTGGCCATCAAAATGGAGCGCGAGCAAGTTTTGGGCGCCAAGCGAAGTGAGTACGACGACCTGACAGCACGATTGCGCGCCAGTGACGAGCGACGCATGAGTTTCGAACGTGAATTGGATCCTTTGCGTCAACGCATTACCGATCTACAGCTCAAAGAGCAAGCCTCGCGTTTGGGACTCGAGCAATACACCCAACTCTTGCAAGATGCTGAAGCCGATCTTGAAGCTTTGGCCAAATCCATCGAAGAGGGTTCTGTGCGCTTGACGGGATTGCAGTCAGAAATTGATCGTTTGAATCGTGAAATAGCTGCTTTGGGCGCAGTCAATTTGGCCGCCTTAGAGGAATTGAGCACGGCTCGCGAACGCAAAGTTTTCTTGGACGCTCAAACGGCCGATCTGACCGAAGCCATGAACACTTTGGAAGATGCCATCCGTAAAATTGATGCAGAAACACGAGAACTTTTGGGTGGCACTTTCAAAATTGTGAACGAACATTTTGGTCGCATGTTCCCAGAGCTCTTTGGTGGTGGTAACGCGCGATTGGTCATGACCGGTGATGAAATTTTAGACTCTGGTGTTCAGGTGATGGCGCAGCCCCCTGGCAAAAAGAACCAAACCATTCACTTGTTGTCGGGTGGCGAAAAAGCACTGACGGCCATTGCCTTGGTGTTTGCTATTTTCCAACTCAACCCAGCACCGTTCTGTTTGCTAGACGAAGTGGATGCGCCATTGGACGACACCAACACCGAGCGCTATGCCAAATTGGTCAAGAGCATGGGCAAAGAAACCCAATTCTTGTTCATCAGTCACAACAAAATTGCCATGGAAATGGCAGAGCAACTGATTGGCGTTACGATGCAAGAGCAAGGCGTCTCGCGCATTGTGGCAGTCGACATGGAAGCGGCTGTTTCGATGGCCGATCTCACCTGATTCAAAGACTTCTTTCAATCAACTTGAAGCACAAACACACATGAGCTCATTGCAAAACAGTTTGGCCCTTGTCGGTGGACTGACGCTGGTGGGGGTGGTTATTTATAACTTGTGGACAGCTAGGCAGAACTCGCCGCGGCAAGCATCGCCCGAGAATATGGGGGCTGGTCAAGATCCCACCCTCGACGGTAGTGCTGAAGCAAAAGGTCCGCAAGATTCTGGTTTTTTGGACGATGCCCTGACCATTTTGCCCGTCCCCGAAAAAAAACCACCACTGGATGCACTCATTGATGTGATTGCCGCCATTGAGGTTGATAACCAAGTGTCTGGCGACGCTGCACTTGCTGCCTTGCCAGCGACGCGACGCGTGGGGACCAAGCCGTTTGCCGTTGAAGGTTTGAACGACAACACTGGCGAATGGGAGACACCCATTGCAGGTCACCGATACCATGCATTTCAGGCGGGCATTCAATTGGCCAATCGCGTCGGTGCTTTGAATGAAATTGAGTTTTCAGAATTCGTCATCAAAGCGCAAGCATTTGCTGATGCCATCAACGGTTCGCCAGAGTTTCCAGACATGTTGGAGGAGGTGGCTCGCGCACGCGAACTCGATCAATTTGCGAGTGAGCACGATGCCCAACTGAGCTTTACGGTGGTTGCCACTGCTGCTGCATGGAGCCCTGGCTACATCCACCAAAATGCGGCACGTTGGGGGTTTGTGGCCGGCGTCATACCCGGTCGCATGGTTTTGGCGGCACCCGTGCAAGGACTTCCGCCTATTTTGTCCTTGTCATTTGATACCCAAGCGGCCATGGCAGACGACCCAGCGCTGTCTGCCATTCGAGAGTTCACCCTCAGCTTGGATGTCCCACAGGTCCTCCGTGAAGAAAATGCTTTTGCGCGCTTGCGTGAAGCAGCACGCATTTTGGGCAATGAAATGGATGGCTTGATCACCGATGGTGCGGGTCATGCCCTGACTGAAGCCGATCTGAATGCCATTGCCACCGATCTAGAAAACCTCTATGACGCATTGGACCAGCGTGAGTTGTCTGCTGGCTCGCCACAAGCTCGTCGTTTGTTCTCTTAAGTTATCGTGAACCTTGATTTGTTCTCTGACGAAGGTGAAGAGAAGGGCGATTCCGCTTTCGCGCTCGACAACGAACGTGCACAGCAACTGCATCAACTGCTTCACAGGTATGCGCACAGTTACTACACCCTGGATGCGCCCGAAGTGCCTGACGCAGAGTACGACCGCTTGTTTCGTGAACTGCAAGCGCTAGAGCAAAAACATCCCTCACTTCAAACGCCCCATTCGCCCACACAGCGAGTGGGTGGCGCTGTCTTGCCCGAGTTTCAAACGGTGCGACATCAGCTGCCAATGTTGAGCATTCGGACCGAGACCGACAATGAGTCAAGTGGTGCCAGTGCCTTCGATGCGCGTATTCGCCGAGAACTTTCATTGACAGACACCGATCCTGATGTTGTTTATGTTGCCGAGCTGAAGTTTGATGGTTTGGCCATGAGTTTGCGTTATGAAAATGGGGTTTTGGTTCAAGCTGCTACGCGGGGTGATGGTGAGTACGGCGAGGACGTGACGCACAACATCAAAACCATTGGACAGATTCCACTTCAAATATCGCCGTCTGCGCAAGGGCTCCCCGAAGTTTTGGAAGTTCGCGGTGAGGTTTACATGCGACGCGATGACTTTGATGCGCTCAACCAGCTTCAACTGATCAAAATTGCAGAAGGCGCAAAAGGAGAAAAAACTTTTGTCAATCCTCGCAATGCGGCGGCGGGTGCGGTCCGCCAACTCGACTCCAACATTGCCGCGCGAAGACCCCTGAGTTTTTTTGCATATGGCTTGGGCGAAGTTGTGGGTTGGCCCATGCAGCAGGTGCCATTTCAAACACATTTCGAGTTACTGCAAACGCTCAAAAAATGGGGTTTTCCTGTAGCGACTCAAACCCAATGCGTGAACGGTGCAGCTGGCCTTATTGGTTTTCACGAACGCATTGCCTCAGAGCGCGATGCCTTGCCCTACGACATTGATGGGGTGGTCTACAAAGTCAATGTTTTGGCCTTGCAAGAAAAGTTGGGGTTCGTGACGCGTGAACCGCGTTGGGCTGTGGCACATAAGTTTCCAGCGCAAGAAGAACTCACAACAGTTCAGGCCATCGATGTTCAGGTGGGCAGAACAGGCAAACTCACACCTGTGGCCAAACTTGCACCGGTGTTTGTAGGGGGCGTGACAGTCACCAATGCCACCTTGCACAACGAGGACGAAGCCCGCCGCAAGGATGTTCGTGTGGGCGACACAGTCATTGTGAGGCGCGCGGGCGATGTCATTCCCGAAGTGGTGGGCGTGGTCATTGAAAAACGTCAGAGCCATGCCGAAATTTTCACGATGCCCAGAATTTGCCCCGTCTGCGGTAGCCCAGCGTTGCGTGACGAAGGGGAGGCCGACTATCGCTGCAGTGGCGGACTGTTTTGCAGCGCACAACGTAAACAAGCGTTTTTGCATTTTGCGCAAAGGCGCGCGGTTGAAGTCGATGGTCTTGGCGAAAAACTCATTGACCAACTGGTGGACGCTGGCGTTGTGAGCACCCTGCCAGACTTGTACAAATTGGGTTTAACTTCTTTGGTTCAGTTAGACCGCATGGCCGAAAAATCGGCCGTCAACATTTTGAATGCACTGGAAGCTTCCAAGCAAACGACGCTGCCGCGTTTTATTTACGGTCTGGGTATTCGCCATGTTGGTGAGGCCACGGCCAAAGAATTTGCGAGGCATTTCGGCACACTCGATGCATTGATGCAAGCCACTGAAGAAGAACTGCTTCAAGTCTCAGACGTCGGTCCTGTGGTGGCTCAAAGCGTGCGTACTTTTTTTGCGCAAGCACATCACCAAGAAATTGTGGCGCAGCTGCGCGCTTGTGGTGTCACTTGGCAAGAGGGGCCGCCCGCAGAAAGAGCGCCGCAGCCATTGAGTGGCAAAACGGTTGTTTTAACGGGTACCTTGCCCAACCTGAGTCGGGACGAAGCCAAAGCGATGTTGGAAGCTGCAGGTGCTAAGGTGGCGGGCTCTGTCAGTCAAAAAACCAGCTACGTAGTGGCCGGTGCTGAGGCAGGTAGCAAGTTAGAAAAGGCCTTGTCCTTGGGGGTCCCTGTTTTAGACGAAGCAGGACTGTTGTCTTTGGTCAATACCGCCAGCTAAAAAGGAAAAAAATGACTGTTCGACAAATCTTAAAAATGGGTGACGAACGTTTGCTTCGAAAAGCGCAACCCATAAGGGCCTTCAACACACCGGAGTTGCTGGCTGGCATTGCAGACATGAAAGAGACCATGGTTGCTGCCAATGGCGCGGGCTTGGCTGCGCCTCAAATTGGCTGGGATGTCCAGTTGGTTATTTTTGGCACGGGTCAAATTATTCCTCGCTATCCTGATGCAGCCCCCATCCCTCCCACTGTCTTGATCAATCCGACCATCACCGTATTAGGGGATGAGTTGCAACACGATTGGGAAGGTTGCTTGTCAGTGCCTGGTTTGCGTGCGGTGGTGCCACGCGCCATGAAAATTAGATACACAGGTTTCGATGAACATGGCAATGTCATTGATCGTGTGGCGGATGGTTTTCATGCCAAAGTGGTGCAACACGAGTGCGATCACTTAGAGGGTATTTTGTACCCCATGCGCGTCAAAGACTTTAGCAAGTTTGGTTACAACTCAGTGCTGTT
>JBIKJX010000156.1:0-4927 GCA_044360785.1 Limnohabitans sp. | reverse complement strand
GATGAACCGTATTTCTAGGCAGCACTTGCAGGAGTTTGGCTTTGAACCTGATGCCAGCATCTTGGCCGAGAAGATGGAAATTCCGGAAGACAAGATCCGCAAGATCATGAAGATTGCCAAAGAGCCTATCTCCATGGAAACACCTATCGGTGACGACGATGACAGCCACTTGGGCGACTTCATTGAAGACAGCGCCAACACTGCGCCCATCGATGCTGCCATGCAAGCGGGCCTGCGCGACGTGGTCAAAGACATCTTGGACAGCCTGACGCCGCGCGAAGCCAAAGTACTTCGCATGCGTTTCGGCATTGAAATGTCAACCGACCACACTTTGGAAGAAGTGGGCAAACAGTTTGACGTGACACGTGAGCGCATTCGTCAAATAGAGGCCAAGGCGCTTCGCAAATTGAAGCACCCCAGCCGCAGTGACAAGCTGCGCAGTTTCATTGATACGATGTAAACGCAAACGGTTGCCTCTCGGCAGCCGTTCAGCCCAACAAAAAGCCCATCTAGCTTCTGCCAGATGGGCTTTTTTAATGGTACTTGAATTTACTCGCTAACCATCACAATGGCCGCACCCATGGCCAAAACACCACCAGGCACAGTCCAGGTGGACTTATCCTGAGGCTGATCGGGGGTGACAGGATCTAAATTGACGGCCATCTTGGGTCGCCGCGCGTCAATGACGCGCGCCGCACCCACTTCACCTTTGATCTGTTTGGTCAACTCAGTCAAAGCGCCATGTGCCACACGGACACTGACCGTATTGCCGCTGGTCTCAAGTTTTTGAACCAGCTCGGAAGTCGTTTGATCCGCCCACTCTTGACGCCATTTCTTTTGGGCTGTGTGCGTCAACCATCGACCGGTATGACGATTGAGCCTCGGAGGACAACCCACCAAAATCCAATTTGCTGCTTGCTGGGTTTGTCCAGCAGATGGCAACATGGGAATAACTTGTTGGAGTGCATATTGCTTGTCATCTATGTAAACAATGAATGTTTCCATTATTTTTCTCCTCGTTAAAAATTTGATTAGGTTGACTGAGATTCTGCTTCGTTTTGCACCTGTTTGCGAGTTACCCACCAGCCAGTGCCCAAGACACCAACAACGGCCACGATGTATGTTGCGGCACGTGCCAAATAGTTGATGGTTTCACCACCATCAAAGACGGGATCTAAAAACTTTTCATTGATGATCATTTGAGCCGCAGTAAAGGCCAAAACAGCAGCGCCCAAGTGAATGATGATGGGCCATTTCTCGACCAAGCGCAGCACCAACTTGCTACCCAGAACCACAATCGGAATACTGATCAGCAAACCAATGACCACCAAGTCAAATGATCCGTTGGCAGCACCTGCAACGCCCAAAACGTTGTCAACACCCATCAAAGCATCGGCCACGATGATGGTTTTCATGGCACCCCAGAATGTGGTGGCACCGACACCCTCATGTTCGTCTTCGGATGTGTCGGCAATCAGTTTGTAGGCAATCCACAAGAGCCCCAAACCACCCACCAACATGAGTCCTGGTATTTTGAGAAGCCAAACCACACCCACCGTCATGGCCGAACGCACGACAATGGCACCGACGGTTCCCCAAATGATGGCTTTGTGTTGATGTTCTGGCGGGAGGTTGCGCGCAGCAAGCGCAATGACGATGGCGTTATCGCCAGCTAAAACCAAGTCGATAAGAATGATGGCGAGCAAAGCTGACCACCATGGCACTGAAAACAATTCCATTGAAGACCTTTAATTACGATCCGAACAAGTCACAAAGGCCTTAGAGACACCTGTGGCACGAGAGATCGAAGGTCTTGCTTTGCTTGTTATGAATCAGTTATGTGCCCAACAAACCGAGAGTTTTTTAAAACTCCGTACTGACGATTTGTTGATTCCTTCGTGTTGCTCAAATTGAATTCGAGCTTGATACTGAACACAAAGGAATTAAGCTACTCCCCATCGATATAAGGATTAGAAATGATGCTTGATCATTTGCCAATCCAAGTACCAATTAAGCCCATGAATTGTGGGGTTTAGTGTCAACTTGCCTTAACGCTTTTTGGCAACCAAGGTGAGGATGTCATAGCTGGCAACAAGCTCTTGGTCTTGGTTGGTCACTTCCACGTCCCAAGCCACAACGCCCTGCCCTTGACCATTGGCGTCTTTTTTGTTGCGATCAATTTTGCGTTTGCAGGTAAGGCGAACCTGAATGCTGTCGCCCAAGCCTACCGGTTTTACAAAGCGCAATGTGTCCAAACCATAGTTGGCCAATACAGGGCCGGGTTCTGCCACCACAAACAAACCAGCAGCATCGGACAAGACCAAATAGCCATGCGCAATGCGTTTGCCAAAGGCTGAAGCTTTGGCGGCTTCATCGTCAAAGTGCATGTAAAACATGTCGCCCGTGAGTTCGCCAAAAGCCTTCACATCTGCTTCACTGATGACCTTGGAAGCCGTCAACAAAGATTCACCAATTTGCAACTCTTCAAAATAACGCTTGAATGGATGCGTGCCGGTTTCAATCAGCTGTGCGCCACGCGCATATTCGCGGGTGACGGCTGTCAGCATAGTTGGTGAACCTTGCACTGCTGCGCGTTGCATCATGTGTGTCACGGCGCGAATTCCACCCAACTCCTCACCCCCGCCCGCACGGCCAGGGCCGCCATGCTTGAGCGATGGCAAGGGTGACCCATGACCCGTGGACTCACCAGCTGACTCACGGTCAAGCACATGCAAGCGTCCGTGGTTGGCTGCCAAGCGGGGCACAACGTGTGCTGCAACCGCAGGTGTCTTGGTAATCAAAGAACCGACCAAACTGCCCTTGCCACGTTTTGCCAAAGCCATGGCTTCTTCCATGTTGTCGTAAGGCATGAGCGTGCTGACGGGACCAAAGGCTTCAATGTCATGAACACTGTCAGTGCTCAATGGTTTTTGGCACAAAAGCAAAGTGGGTTGGAAAAACGCCCCATTGGCGACACCCTCACCCACCAAACTGAAATTGGCATCACCACCGCACACCAACTCTGCACTTTGGCGCAACAAGGCAACGCGTTCAGCGACATCAGACTGTTGTGATTTAGAGGCCAAAGCGCCCATCTTGACGCCTTCAACCGATGGGTCGCCCACCACCACTTTGGACAGGCGTGCTTTGATTTTTTCTGCCACAGCATCGAGGTGCTGACGGGGCACGATGGCGCGGCGAATGGCGGTACATTTTTGACCCGCCTTGACAGTCATTTCACGCACCACTTCTTTGACGAACAAATCGAATTCTTCATCATCAGGCGTCACATCATCGGCCAAGATCGCGCAGTTCAATGAGTCGGCTTCGGCGTTGAAAGGAATGCTGTTGCGAACCAAATTGGCGTTCACGCGCAATTTGGCGGCTGTATCGGCTGAACCGGTGAAAGTCACCACATCGGCCACATCCAAGCGGTCGAGTAAATCACCTGTGCTGCCAATGACCAGCTGCAATGCGCCCTTGGGCAAGATACCCGATTGGTCGATCATGCGCACCAAAGCCTCAGTGAGGTAGCTGGTGGCAGTGGCGGGTTTGCCAATGCAGGGCATGCCTGCCAAAAAGGTCGGCGCAAATTTTTCTAATAAGCCCCACACGGGAAAATTGAACGCATTGATGTGCACCGCCACGCCACCTCGCGGTACCAAAATATGCGTGCCCGCAAAGGTGTTCTTCTTGCCTAATGATGCGACGGGGCCTTCATGAATCAAATTGCCGCTGGGCAGTTCACTGGCCGCCATGCCTGCATAGGCAAATAAAGTACCCGTGCCGCCTTCAATGTCTACCCAAGAATCGATGCGCGTTGAACCTGTGTGTGCAGAAATGGCGTAGAGCTCTTCCTTGCGCTCGCCCAAATATTTGGCCAGCGCGCGCAAAGCAGCAGCACGTTGTTGAAAATCCATGGCCAACATGCCCTGTAAGCCCGTGGTTCGGCCATATTCAAGGGCCTCCGCAAAGTCAAGGCTCTCTGCATGGGCAAAGGCGACTTCCTTGCCATTGATTGCGCTGTGGAGGGCTTGAGCGGCTTGCTGGCCGACCCAGCGGCCGGCGACAAAACTTTGAAGAACGGTGGTCATCTGATTGAAACCCTGGCGGGTCTAAGTGCACTTTAAAAAGAGCAGTGTCAATTCCACTTTTGAATTAACCGACCGCTCGGACTGGAAATATTATGCATGTTTCCAAGTTTCAAAGCGACCCCCTAAGCTACGGGATAACCCTATGTTCACAAAAATCTCTTTAAAAATCAGGGATGACACAATGCAGAACATGCAATGGACTGTGTTGTCACTGTTACTGACCTTGGGACCGCTTAGCGCTGTTGCCCAGGTCAATCGCTCGCTGGATGAAGGCATGGAAATCATGACCCAAAAACAATTGGGCAATTGCGTTGCTTGTCACGAATTGCCTGGGATACAGGGCACCGCCAGCAATTTGGGGCCATCCTTAAGAGGCGTCGGAGCGAGACTGACGCGTGAGACGCTGACGCAGTGGGTGAAAGATCCTAGAGTCATTCAAGCAAACACCCTCATGCCACCCTTTGGCAACGCAGAAGGCTTGCAGAAAGTGACCGACAAACGGCCACTCCTGTCAGATCTACAAATTCAAAAGGTTGTCGAAACTTTAATGACATGGCGGTCTAATCCATGAAGCAATGGCCTATTCGACGTGTCTTAAGTGTTTGCTTTTGGTTGGTCATGCTTTTGACATTGAAGCCAGTGAGCGGTTTTGCAAGCGAACGACAGCCTATTCAGGCACAAAGTGGGAATGCTTTTTTAAGTCCAGCCATGTTGGCGATGCAAAACGATCCCATGGCCAATCCCATCAGCCTTTGGCTGGACAAGGGCCAGGCCCTTTGGGCAAGCTCCGACACTAAGGCATCTTGTGCACAGTGTCATGGCGCCGTGGAAAA
>JBIKJX010000399.1:0-4929 GCA_044360785.1 Limnohabitans sp. | reverse complement strand
ACTGACAGCACTCGAGCCGCCATCGTCGAACTCTACAAGAAAGGTATGTCACCCAAGAAGATCAGCCAGACCCTTCGTTGTGGGGTCGGTACAGCCTTTCATACGCTTAAGCAGAGAGGGCTATTGGCGGCGTGAGGGGCGAGGTAAGCGCAGGTATGGGGCGGATTGCGGAACCCTTTTGGACCGCTAGAGTTACGGTCTATTCATTCGGGCATTGATAACCACTTGACCGTTGTCAAAAGTAGCAACTCCACTTTTGCCCCATTCGCTCGAAAGCCTACCCATAGCCGTACCGCCCGCCATACAAGTCTCCATATTTCCAAATTCAATGTCTCGTGTACAGGTAGCAACTAGAAGAGTGTCACTTGTGAGACCGTCGTACAGCACTCTTACTTCGTAACTCCTGACTAACTCGAGCGTGCTTTCATCATAAAGCGTCTCTAATTCCTCTCGTAATGCGTAACACTTTTTGTCTGAAAACGAATAGTGCGTTTTTATAGTGACAGCGCGATTTCTCTCAGAGTCTAATTTTAATTGGGGTCCATAATCGGGTAGCGCATGGTCCTCCGATTTTTTCCGCCCTTCTGCATCACACAACGCAATCATCTCCATCTTGTCTTTCTCACTGACATGATCACAGGCGGTGAGAGAGAGCGCGAACACTAGAGCCGCAACGAATTCGATTATTCTCATGAACGGCTTCATTATTTCTTCTCTTCTGATAAGAGATTATTGTGGATTTGAAGAAATAGCATTGTACCTAGAACTCCTCCGCTCGCCATCCGAAGCGTCTTTCCCGTGTATCTCAATTGCGGCGAAAAGGCACTCAAAACGCCTAATGGTCTAAAAGTCATGCCTTGGATAGAAGCGGTAAAGATATCATTCAGCGCCGTCACACCATGACGAACACGCAACATGTTGACGACAAACCCGAGCGCCATACAACCGATGACCCATACGACTAACAAAAAAAACTGAACACACTATCCTCCCCTTAATACACGCACCCAATCAGTCCGAGCGGTACCTCCACACACCACAGAAGCCAAGGTTTAAACCGCCAACAGGAGCGCAAATTGACCCCCAATAAGAGCGCCCATCTCACCAAACGGTCACGATATTCTTGTGACCGAGTTTTTTCGCAAAAAAATTTCTTCAGCCGATACCGTAGACTCCATTTACACCCCATATCGAAAAACCGATTCTCATTGAGAATATTTATCGGTTTCGGGTTAGAAATGCCTTCGCCGTGCCTAAATAAAACTGAAGGGGGCGCAAAAAGCCTCTCAGACTCCTAGCTGCCTACCGTCGTGAGATCGTAGCCGAAAGCGTTAGGACCCCGACGGGGATATATCGAAGTCCGAGGCACATCCTAGATGGAGTGCTCCCCTCCGAACGATGTGGGGAATGTATGCCCTATGACCCACGAGTTCCCTGAGGTCGTTTGACTGGCTTCAGGTAGCTGCCGTTGCGAATAGCAGCCTCAACTAACCTTGAGGAAGAAGCGAAGCAAAGCAGAGAGCAAAAGGTACAGCGTAACCGCCTGATCCTGTTTCTTAACTGAACAGGTTTCTCTAGTCAGATAACTCACGGTGAGGCGATATGTCGGATATCCCCAAGAGTCACACTTTGTCCTTGCCAGGGCAAAGTGCGCCTACGATTCAGCGATGTTCGGTTACACATAAACTCATAACTTCATAAATTCTTGATATCTGATTCAGTTCTTCTACTGATCATCTAATCCGTTATCTGACACCCAACAGCCCTCACGAGCGTAGCGAGTTTGAGTCGGAGCGAATGCGACGACTCAACCGTGAGCACTGATCGCCGTCAGTCGAAAGGCTGAAAACTCACCCGCCGATGTGAACCGAAGGAACACTAAATACTCTAGCAATACCAACCACCTAACAGGACTCAGAGAATAACAATGAAAAAACAGTCCCCTCGGTTCTTCTTTCGGCTTCAACCTACCAAACAACTCAAGCCCACTCTAGGCGCAGCAAGTCACTACGCTGAGAACAACGGGCTAGTCACTCTCGATCCGCTAGTCGCGCTATACATCGCCAATTGCGTTCGAGCGGGTCAACCGCCGCAGGTGTTTGTACAAGGGTGGTGGTCTGAGGCGGAGCAGTCGTTCACTGTCGGAATCGCGGTGCCCCGAACTGAGTCAACTGCTCGGTCGCCTCAACCGCACAAAGCGCCGTCAGAGTCGGTCAGTTCGCTGAGTGCGATGTTCACCGAATGAAAATGCGTCTGCTCAGTTCATCGACGCCCCAGCCGTCAGCGGCAACCGTCACCGCACAAGAACTCACCGAACTCCGCCAACTCTACGAACGAATGGCAACCAACTCATTCGGCGACTCGGAGTCGGTGCGGCAATCGATCCTCGCTCGAATGATCCTGCTTCAGTGCGAACTGCTGACTAAATACTCAAGCACTAATCCGTCACACCAATGAGGTCTACTCAATATGCCAAGAGCAAATCCCACCATCAAGAACATCACCACCTCACTCCGCATCACGGCGGATATGGACGCCTTGATTGGCGAAGCAGCTGACCGAGTGGGTGTGTCGAAGGGCAGAATCTACCGCCTAGGTGCCTGTGAGGTGGCGCAGCAGATTCTCACCGATCAAAAGGTCGCCAATGAACTCGCCGTCAGGTGGGCAATATGAGCCCACAAGCCGCTGAGCTGCTCAGAGCAAGAGTTGCCTGAGACCCCTCCCCTTCAATCAGGAGTTTTTTTATGAAAAAAATAAAACCAATGAACGGCGCCACACTTGCGCGATGGTTCAAGAACAACAAACTTGCGGACCTTGAGAAAGCCTTCGATGGCAGCGTCCACGAACTCTACGATCACAAGGACGCCGTGACGATGACGGACAAACTCGAGCTGCTCGAGACACTCGACAAGTCTTGGCGGGGGAAACGCTGCTCAATCGTGACGCTTGTGTTGAAGTGACGGTTGCTCATCATGTGACGGCGGAAGCCATGCTGAAGCACGGCACCACCTTAGCTGTTGAGAATTAAATCAATTTGGTGTTGAATGAAATTTTGCGAACAAATCAGTTACCAGCCTACCAACCGAAGCTCTTGCCCCATGATATCCAATTTAAAGAAAAATGTTGTAGCAAAAGAACAGTTGCCGTTCTCCTGACGCTTCTGTTTTCGCCAAATACTTTCGGCAATGTTTGCGCTGCTATTGCTGACCCTTTACCCGAGGGAACACCCCCATCACTCATGGCATTAACGGTTTCTTCAGAACAGCTTGAGTGTGAAGCTCTAACAGATAAGTCAGTGAATCGCGGAAAGGCGTTAACCATCCACCAGCTGGAGCGCGTACGAGCCCGCTTGCTCTCCAATTATCGTGATGACACTCTTTGGGGCGTTTTTCGGCGGCATACAATCAACCGCAAAGTCGACTGCATGGCTACACTGGGCGACATCCTCATCTGTTCTTGCCTCAATAAGCGGCTACCAACAATCCTCCCCTTTGTTGCCTATGTCGATCTATTGACCGCTTCTTCGAGAACTTCCGCACAGTCGCTGGGGATTCCCGAGTCTGAGTTTTCAACCCTCGTCCGCTCGACCGAGGAATCGAGAGACGCTTGCGCAATAGATGCCACAATCTCGATGCGATCATCGGATCGATAGCAATCACAATTATTGATTGCTCGACAACCCTACGGAACGATTGCGCCCACCGTGTCTTGCCGTGATCGCCGCAGAACAATTGTCGTAGCCACAACCGCAGCCAACGACGGGATAAATCCGAAAAACACAATCAAACTCCCTGTTGCCCACCCTATCCATATTTTTTTCGCGATGTAGAACGAGTAACCGAGAGAGGGAAAAAAGCAGACGATGACCCAAGTTCCCACCAGCGTGGCGGCGAAGATCCTTTTGTGTTCGCTAGGAAAAAGGCGACACAGCCCACGATGCGCCAGCCCGACCAAGAGTGCGGTGGGGAGAGCGGGAATACACAAGAAGAGGAAAAAGTAGATTACGAATTCAGCATTCTCTGTCAGCCAGCGTCCAACTTCAGGAGCGGAAGGGTCGAAGATTGTAAACTGGAGTACACCAACATATCCCATACACATCAAAGTCGCGCCTATGAAGCCTCCCTTCAGTACCCATACTCGAAGCGGAATATCGACACTATCGTTTGACATTTAGTTTCTGAGTTTTTGTTCGTGATTCAAACACAAGTGGGTGCCAACGGATAGGGCTGACTTCACTTGGGCATTTCAGCTACTTGCATGCTCAGTAGGTTATTGAACAACGTCGCCACAATTCCTAACCTCTTCAGAGGTAGTGATAGGCGACAATATGACGGAAAACAAGAGCACTTTCCAAAGCGTTTTCTTCAGGTCTCATTCTCTTGGGCGCACTTTATGCCATAGCGTTAAAGACCCAAGGAACACATAGTTAACGGTTAGTAACAGCAACAATCCGATAACCAAGAGCACGCTGTAAAGACCGAAATATCTGAATAAGTTATCTAGCCAAAACTCATGAGAATCTTGGCTGCATTTGGGTAGTGACAGATACGGGAGTGCATCAAGTGGCCATATCTCATATTGGGACTGGTATCTCCGCTGCAAATTCTTAAATTCATCAGAATTTGCACAGTCCTGTATGCGGGGATTCGCGCACAACTCGTCGATAGCGCGATGTACCTTGCACTCTCTCATGCTGTCGTAAGAAACCCCGAGCAGCAAGCCAACAATAACAAGGTATGCCGTAACGAGGATTATCAAAACGACATTCAGTAGACGCTTGATGATGTTCATTATCTTTACTTTCTGCTTGCGGCAAGTTTTCTTACAATCTTCGCTATCTCTCGCTGCTTCTCGACAACGCGGTTTACATGCTTGTCCGTCACACCACCCAGGTTGTAGTGCGCTGAACAGAAAGATTAGCTTCGATCA
>JBIKJX010000155.1:0-4933 GCA_044360785.1 Limnohabitans sp. | reverse complement strand
ATTAAGTAATACTTTATCGATCGCCACTGTTTAAGTCAATGAGATGCAATCAGTTGTTAGACGAAAAGCCATGTTGTATTCAGGCCATTCTCAGCCCTATTTGGCAATTCGCTTCAACCGCCACAACAAATACAAAGCAATGCTCAAGTTGAGTGCGTTCCACAGCACGCCATTGACAAATGCTGCGTGGTAAGAGCCCGTGATGTCAAACACCTTGCCAGACATCCAGCCGCCCAAGGCCATGCCAATCATGGTGGCCATGATGACCGCCCCTACCAAAACACCCGCGCGTTGCGCCGGAAAATACTCTCTCACGATGATGGCGTACGATGGCACAATGCCGCCCTGAAACAAACCGAACAATGCCGAGATGACATAGAGCGAGACCATGCCATCGAAAGGCAAAAACAACAACAAAGCAACGCCCTGCAAAACCGAGCCCAACACCAGCGTTTTGAGTCCGCCAATTCGGTCACAAATGAAACCCGACACCAAGCGGCTCACAATGCCGCAGGCCAACATGATGGACAACATTTCTGCGCCCCGTGCCGCACCAAAACCCAGGTCAGTGCAATAGGCCACGATGTGCACTTGCGGCATGGCCATGGCCACGCAACAGGCCACGCCCGCTACACACAACAATGCATGCGCAGTGCCAATAGACAGGCCAAAAGGCTTTTCCGATGCCACCGATTGCAAGCTACCGGGCGCAGCCACCGCCAAAATAGGTGGTCTTTGGCGCATCAAAAAAGCCAATATCCCCATGCCCAGACCGCAAACAATGCCAATCCAGATGTAGGTGTTGCGCCAACCCATGGACTCAACACCCTGCTGTGCCAAGGCGGGCCAAATGCTGCCCGCCACATAGTTGCCACTGGCACATACTGCCACCGCAATACCACGTCGCTTGTTCCACCACAAAGAGGTATCGGCCAACAAAGGCGCAAAGGTTGAGGCACTGCCAAAGGCACCCATGAGCAAACCATGCGCCAATGCAAACAGCCAAATATTGGGCGCTAAACCAGCCAACACAAAACCACTGCCCACCCCCACGGCGCCAATCCACAGCGCCACATGCACGCCCCATCGATCTGCCAGCTTGCCCATGGCCAAACCGCCAGCGCCAAAACCCAACATCATGAGGGTGTAAGGCAATGACGCATCGGCCCTGGTCACGCCAAAATCTCTTTGAACTTCTGGCAAAACCACCGAAACCACGTACATGCTGCTGCCGCCCAAAGTCATCAGCAACAAAGTGATGAAGAGTCGGCGGGCGGCGTAGGCTGAGTCGATCAGATCGACGCTGGCGTGTTGGTGGTTGATACTGTTCACTGGTGACTTATTTGGTTCAGCGATTAATTAGTCAGACTATAACAATGATGACATTCCGAATAGTGACCCTGACCTAGGATATGGCGGGCAAGCTATTGTTTGGCGTACGAAAAACGACAAGTACTTTATGATCATTAGCAACAATACAAATCCACCCGAAATTCACAGAATGGCGCGTCTGTGCTTGCAATCAGAAAATTAAGTGTGATTTGTCCCAGAGTTCTTTTTTCTATATTTTTCGAGTCCCCAAATGGTCAATCAACAATCAACTGCGTTGTTAATTTCTCAATTGCTTCTAACTGTTGCAGTGATGATGCCTTCTCTCAGTTGGGCACAGCCATCCGTAAAGTGTTTGCCTAACGACCGCGGTGAGATGGCTTTGGTGCCCCTTCGTCCTGATTTTTTTACGGTTTCTGGGCGTATGGGTGGTTTCGATCCTTGTGAGGCCAACGTTAAATTCCGCATACCTTCAGGTGTAATTAAACCACCTCTCATCATCAGTGTTCATGGCGGTGGCGGGATAAATGATGTACTGAAGTCAGACAACGCGTTTTTTCAGCACGGTATGGCGACTCTGGTTTTTGATGCCTATGCGATGCAAGGCATTACTGGGCGTCAATCTTTATTTTGGGCTCGCTCAGTTACAAATGAAGCTCGTCAGCGCATGATCTACGCAACCGCCATGGCTGCCTATCAATGGGCCATTCAGCGCACAGATATAGATACAAAACGCATCTACCTTTTTGGAATATCAAACGGTGCTGCCATTGTTGCCAATATGGCTGGCGCAGTAGATCCAATGCATGTAAAAGGTGTGATTGCAGAAGGCATTACGCCAATTGGTCTTGGTCTACCTGATGAAATCAAGGTTCCAGTGCAGTTGGTGTTTGGCAAGCTTGATGACTATGGCAATTCAGATCTAAAGGGCAATCGATGGACCTTGACTGATGACTGTCGGTTGAACATCAAGTTTGAGCCTGTACCTACCGGTTCATCTGCATATTGCAACCAAAATACGCCTGGCCAGCGTATTCCCAACGCGCTTGAGTGGTCTACCGCTGTGCAGAAGCGTGGCGGTCAGGTTGAGGTGATCTACTTTGAAGACATGGCTCACAACGCCTACTATGGTCCCTTAGTGCGACGTACCGCCACCTGGGGCAATGGTCAGACGATGGGTGCATCACTTGGTGCCACTGATGAGGCTAGAACCAAATTTTTCAAAGCGATGGTCGACTTCATTGAAAGATACAAATAAGTTCTCTCTTCTATATTTCAGACGTCAAAAGCATTGCACCTATGCTCAGAGATGGAGAGCACGCAAGCTGAAATGCCTGTCTTTACCTCAATGCGAATCCTATGAAAAATAAATTCTTTGCACTCATCGCCTCTTTGTGTCTATTGAGTTCTGCAGCTCAAGATAACAAGGCGGTAGACCATTCGAACATGGTCATTGCCGATGTCCACCGGCATGTTCAGCATTGGATTTCGCCAAGCAGTCTATTGGCTGAAATGGACGAACTCAAAATTGGATGGGCTGGTGCAGTCAGTGCCCCATATGGACCGTGGGACATACAGCCATACATGCAGCTGTTGGGTAAACGCTATATTGCGACAACGGGTCAAATGACCCTCTCAGACATTCATCGTTTCAAGGGGGTTAGAGGTATCGAAGACGCCCAAACTCAGGACTACAAAGTTCTGGAAGACGAAGCCAATCGATTTTTTGGAGCTGGTGCAATCAAGGGTTTGGGCGAGTTGATTTTGAACAATGAAAACACCAATCCAAATCCATCATTTAGACGCAAGGCGAAGATTGATTCACCGGGCATCACTCAGATGCTTGATATCGCTAAGCGTTGGAATGGCTTTGTTCAGATTCACGCCGAGGATGATGTCAACTCCGTTAAGGAGCTATCCAACATCGCTGCCCAGTATTCAACTGTCCCGATTATTCTCTCGCATTGCCTCTTTACGCCGAATTCAGCGCTCATTGATGACTTGCTCGGTAAGCACCCAAATCTTTACTGCGAAATGTCAGCTCGAAATGAGTCGATGTACGGAAATAACGCCGCCAAACAAAGGGCCGAGAAGTTCGGTTGGATTGTTTTTGACGACCAAAATCTCAAGCCTGACTGGAAGGCGCTGATCGAAAAGCACCCCACTCGATTTATGGTCGGCACTGACAACTACAACCCCAGCGTCGATACACGAAAGGTTGTCCGTCAAATCCGTCAAGGATTGTTAAGGAACTTACCGCTTGATGTTGCCAAGCAGGTTGCGTCAGAAAATGCCATTCGAGTCATGCGGTTGGAGCAATGAAACTCGAATATTGCTAGAAATACAGGGTTTAGTTGACATAAATCGGGCAAAGAGAGGCGCATTCTTTAGGCAGAATTTAGAAAATCGAGCACTATTTTCTTGCTATAATCCCGCTTCTGTGAGGCCCGGTAGCTCAGTTGGTAGAGCAGCGGATTGAAAATCCGCGTGTCGATGGTTCGATTCCGTCCCAGGCCACCAATCCAAACCCTAGCATCAGCAATGTTGCTAGGGTTTTCTGTTTTTTGGGACCAAAGTCACCTCCCAAGCACAAACATCCACTTCCTCATAAAGTAATGTCTTTACAAAAAGGCCACCCCATGAAAAAGCTTCTTGCAACCGTTTTGCTTCTGTTGTCTTTCAGCGGCGTTGCCCATGCCGCTGAGTCAGCGCCCACAAAGTCAGACCCTACCTGGTTAACGGAATCTAGAGCCAGCATCAAAGCAGGCAAGTTTGAGCAGGCTGTGGAATTGCTCAAAGCAGCCAACGAATCTGGTTCTGCCGAATGGAACAATTTGCTGGGCTTTAGCCTTCGCAAAAAATCGTCACCCGATTTGGCTGCCGCAGAAACATACTATGAGGCTGCTCTCAAAATTGATCCCAAGCACCGCAGCGCGCTTGAGTACTACGGCGAACTCAAACTCATGAAAAATGACCTGGCTGGCGCAGAAGCTTTGCTGGTCAGATTAGACAAGGCCTGCTTTTTCAGTTGCGAAGAGTACACAGACTTGAAGCAGGCCATTCAAAAATACAAAGCGCAAAACAAACGTTAAGCGCCAGTTTTAGACGATGAGCGGTGTGGTTGCACCGTCCATGCTCATGTTGATGCCGGTCACATAACTGGCCGCATCGGATGCCAAGAACAAAACCACTCTGGCTATTTCTTCTGGCTCGGCCATGCGGCCCATCGGAATTTTGGCCATGGCGCGTTTCATGGCTTCTTCGGTTTCGATGCCCTGCAAACGGGCATCGGCTGCCATGCCTTCTTTCAGTCGCTCGGTCCGAGTCAGGCCCGGGTTAATGGCATTGACCCTGATGCCCTGAGCCGCATAGGCATTGGCCAAGCCGGCGGTAGCCAACATCAGAGCGGCATTGGCAGCACCGCCCGCCAAGTGAATGGGGCTGGCCACTTTGCCGCCATTGCCCACCACATTGACAATGTTGCCTTTGCCGCGCTGCCCCATTTGCTTAATGACGGGATCTATCATGTGAATGTAGCTGAAGTATTTGGCTTGCATGGCGTCATGCCAGGCCTGCGGTGTGAGTTCAGGGGCGGGTGTTCTCT
>JBIKJX010000005.1:0-16674 GCA_044360785.1 Limnohabitans sp. | reverse complement strand
CATGTTGTTGGTCTGCACCTGGGATGGCAGGGGCTTGGCGTTTAGCACCTGTGGCAACCACGATGGCGTCGGGTTTCAATGCGATCACATTCTCTTTAGAAACTTGCGCTGACAATTTCACGTCAATTGGCAAGTTTTTCACCTGGGCGACCAAGTAATCTAGGAGCTTACCGTTTTCTGGATAAGCCAACCCCGCAAAAAACAGGGTGCCGCCAAGGCGATCACTGCGCTCCAACAGAGTGACTTTGTGTCCGCGAAGCGCCGCCACGCGGGCAGCTTCCATGCCGGCAGGTCCACCGCCCACCACAAGCACATGCTTGGGTGAAGTGACGGGCGTGATGGGGTGTTCAAACTCATGGCCCGTCTGTGCGTTGACAGCACATTTGACACGGCGATTGACAAAAATTTCGCTGACGCAGGCATAACAATAAATGCAGGGTCGGATGTCTTGAGGCCTGTTTTGAATCAGCTTAATTGGAATTTCAGGATCGGCCAACATTTTGCGAGCCATGGCCACAAAATCAAATTGACCTTGGGCAATGGCCTTGGCAGCCACATCGGGTTCAATGCGGCCAGCGGTAATGACTGGAATATTCAGAACGCCTTTGATGGCGGCCGCGTTGGACATGTAGGCGCCTGGTTGTTGTGGAATAGGCGCTTCCGTAAAAACCACACCGCTGGTGAGCGTGGCATAAGCCGACACACTGATGGCATCTGCGCCGGCAGCTTCACACATTTTTGCAGTGGCCATGGCATCGGCCAAGCTGATGCCACCTGGCGTATGCAACTCCTCGCCATCGAGTCGGACCCACACAGGGAAATCGGCACCGACTCGGGCTTTGACCGCCCGCAAAGTATCTAGTAACAATCGCGCACGGTTTTCCAGAGGGCCGCCATATTCGTCTTCGCGCTGATTGGAATAAGCCGACAAAAATCCCGCCAAAATATAGGTGTGTGCGCCATGCAATTCCACGGCATCAAAGCCTGCTTGCTTGGCCCGCATGGCTGCGGCAGCAAAATATTCCACCATTTGTGCAATGTCGGCATGGTCCATGACACGAATGCGGACTGGGTGCGGGCCGATGCCAATGAAGGTTTTGAGTTCTTCTTGCGTGATGGCCGACATCATGTCGTTTTTGACCATCTTGGGAATAGAGGGCACCCACAACTCACGACCCTGAGCGCGGTCCAGCGCCGCTGTTTTGCCGCCGTGCTGCAATTGCATGGCAATTTTGGCACCGTGTTTGTGAACCCTGGCGGCCACTTGGGCCAAACCGGGAATGAAGTCGTCCCGCGACACACCCACTTGGTAAGGCTCGCCGGTGCCATGCGGAAAAGCCACAGAGCAAACACCCATGGTGAGCAAACCAGCGCCGCCTTTGGCCCGCTCTTCATAATAGGCTTGTATGCGCTCGCCGCAGGTGCCATCGGTTTCCGCAAAGTTGGAGCCCATGGGGGACATGATGATTCTGTTGCGGATTTCCAATTGACCAATGCGGCCAGGTTGAAGCAGCGGCTGATAAGGATTGCTCATGGGACTCCAAATACAAAAGGTCTACTGTTCTGATTGTGAAAGCAATCGGCAAAATGACATCGTCCATTCGGACGCTGACTTTGGCCCCCAAATAATGGACAGTACCTTACAGTTTCCATCCCTGCGTCTTGACGTGGGGTCACCCCTTTCAGTCACCCATTTAATTTTCAGGAGTGCGCATGACCACCACATTGATGACAGGATCGGCCTCTGGCATTGGCGCGGCAACACGCGAAGCATTGATTGCAGCAGGACACACTGTCATTGGCATTGACCTCAAGAACGCCGACATTGTGGGCGACCTCTCCACCGCCGCGGGGCGCCAAGCCGTTATCCAAGCGGCGCTTGAGCGATGCAATCACCAAATCGACCATCTGGTTCTTTGTGCTGGCTTGGGTGCGCAAACTCAGCCCGCCTCCTTGGTCACATCGGTCAATTTTTTTGGCGCTGTTGAATTGCTCGATGGCTTGCTGCCCGCATTGCAAAAAGGAAATAACCCATCGGCGGTGGTTATTTCTTCAGTCGCTTCTGCCATGATGCCTTGGGACAAAAACCCCATGGCCGCGGCTTTTACAGCCATGGACGAGCAGGCTGTGAGCCAAATTGTCATGGGCGCTGGCGACAGAGGTGGCAATTTGGCCTATGCAGGTTCCAAAAATGCCTTGACGGTGGCCATTCGGCAGCGCGCCGCCACTTGGGGACGTGCGGGTGTCCGCCTGAATTCAGTGGCCCCTGGCGCCACCGAAACGCCATTGCTTCAAGCCGGCCTGCAAGACGCTCGTTTTAGCGAGTCCATCAAAAACTTCTTGGGCCCCATCGCTCGCCGTGCTGAACCCAGTGAGGTTGCCAGTGTTGTAGCATTTTTGCTCAGCCCTGCGGCCAGTTTTGTACATGGCGCACAGCTTTATGTCGATGGCGGCATTGATGCCGCTAGCCGACCTACGCAGTTTTAAACCGGCGGGCGGGGCGCCCTGAATTAGTCTTATTGGACGATGGTTGAAATTCTCGGCTTGCCTATGCTTAAGCCATCAACAAGGAGCTGAGGATGAGACTCAATCAAAAAGTAGCGCTGGTCACTGGCGCGGGTCAAGGCATGGGGCGTGCCATTGCACAACGCTTCGCAACGGAAGGTGCCATTGTGGTGGCGCTGGACATCAATTTGGCCGCGGCTGAAGAAACACTTAAAAATCACCCTGGCCAAAGCATCGCCCGCAGCCTGAATGTGGCTGACAGTGCCGCCGTAGCGGCGTTGGTCGATGAAGTTGTGGCCAAATTTGGCCGCGTCGATGTGCTGGTCAACAATGCAGGCATCGGTTCTGTCGATGCCTTTGCCGACATTCCCGACGAGACTTGGGCGCGCGTCCTCAATGTCAATTTGAATGGTGCTTTTTATTGCGCCAGACAAACTGTTCGAGCCATGCAAAAGACTGGCACACGTGGCGCCATCATCAATGTGGCCAGCACGGCAGCAGCTTCTGGCGATGGTCCTGCGCACTACTGCGCCTCTAAAGCCGCCCTCATGGGCTTGACGCGCAGCATGGCCAAAGAACTGGCTTCACAAGGTATTCGCGTCAACACCCTAGTGCCTGGCCCAACCAACACGCCCATGATGCAAAGCATTCCGCAAGAGTGGACCGATGCCATCATCAAAGGCGTGCCCATGGGCCGGATGGCCGAACCAGAAGACATTGCCGCTGTTGCCCTGTTCTTGGCCAGCGACGACAGTGGCTTTGTGACGGGCCAAAATGTGGCTGTCAATGGTGGCAGCGCGTTTCTCTAAGGATGCATCAAATGACACACGGAAGACTTCACAACAAAGTGGCGTTCATCACCGGCGCCGGCACCGGTATTGGTGCGGCCACCGCCATTCGCTTTGCCCAAGAGGGTGCCAAAGTCGTTATTTGTGGCCGACGTGCCGAACCCCTCAATGAAGTGGTTCAAACAATCAAGCAGGCGGGCGGTCAAGCCGAAGCCATTCAACTTGACGTGAGCCAAGAGGCGGCTTTTTGCGCCGCCCTTGAAGACGTTGTGAAGCGTCATGGCAAGCTGGACATTTTGGTGAACAACGCCATGGCCTACAGCTGGGGTGCGCTTGAATCAACGTCGACCGCCGATTGGCACAGCAATTTTTCAACCTCGGTGGACGGCACCTTTTGGGGTACCCGTGAAGCCATGAAATGGATGAAGCCTCATGGAGGTTCCATCATCAATTTGTCTTCCATTTGCGGCGTCTTGGGCACCGCTTGGATGGCGGGTTATTCCGCCGCAAAAGCCGCCATCATCAACTTCTCCCGGGCAGCAGCTGCTGAAGGGGCGGCCAGCGGCATTCGCGTCAATGTGGTCATTCCTGCGGTGGTTGAAACACCTGCCACTGCTGGCATGTTGTCCGATGCCACTGCGCGTCAAAACACCGAGAAACTGATCCCCATGGGACGCGTGGGGCAGCCCGAAGAACTGGCCAACGCCATTTTATTTTTGGCCAGCGACGAAGCCAGTTACATCACCGGCGCCGCGTTGCCCGTTGATGGCGGCCGCTCTGCGGTATTGGTCACTGCGCTCTGAGTATTTAGAAAGTCTGTATGTCTTGGCCCTCCACCTTAGAAGAACGCATCGACCGTCTTGAGTCCATTGAAGCCATTCGCCAATTGGCGGGCAAATATTCTTTGTCCTTGGACATGCGCGATATGGATGCACACGTCAATCTTTTTGCACCTGACATTCGCGTTGGCAAAGACAAAGTGGGACGCGCGCACTTCAAGGCCTGGCAAGACCAAACGCTGCGTGACCAGTTCACCGGCACATCCCATCATTTGGGTCAACACCTCATTGAATTTGAAGATGCCAACCACGCCACGGGCTTGGTTTATTCAAAAAATGAACATGAGTGCGGTGCCGAGTGGGTCATCATGCAAATGCTGTACTGGGACGATTACGAGCGAATTGACCAACAGTGGTTTTTCCGCCGTCGACTCCCCTGTTATTGGTATGCCACCGACCTCAACAAGCCCCCCATTGGCGATATGAAAATGCGTTGGCCGGGTCGTGAGCCCTACAACGGGACTTTCCACGATTTATTTCCAAGCTGGAGCGAGTTCTGGGCCAAACGGCCTGACAAAGACCAGTTACCCGAGGTGGCAGCACCAGCGCCCCTTGAGCATTTTTTGCGCACCATGCGCCGCGGCACACCGGCCCCCAAAATGAGAGTTCGATAGATGCCCCAACTTTTCCAACCTTTGGTGCTGGGCGATTTGAAACTGAAAAATCGGATTGTCATGGCCCCCATGACGCGCAACCGCGCCAATGCAGACGGTGTGCCCAACGAATTGATGGCCGACTACTATGGCCAGCGCGGCGATGCAGGACTCATTGTGGCCGAAGGCACATGGCCCAGCGCGACTGGCCAAGCCTATTGCCGTCAACCTGGCATTGCGACGCCCGAGCACATCAAAGGTTGGCAACAAGTGACCGATGCAGTGCATGCCAAAGGCGGTTTGATTGTTTTGCAAATCATGCACGGCGGCCGCATTGGTAGCCATCACATCAAAGCACCCGGCACAGAAACAGTTGCACCCAGCGCCTTGTTGGCGGCTGGCGAGGTGGTGACAGACACTGCGGGCATACAACCTTATGACATGCCGCGCGCCCTTGAAACACATGAAGTCAAAGCCATTGTGCAAGAACATGCCCAAGCAGCCCGGAATGCTCGCTTGGCAGGATTTGACGGCGTCGAATTGCATTGCACCAGCGGCTACTTGCCCATGCAGTTCTTGTGCTCAGGCACCAATTTACGAACGGACGAATATGGTGGCCGTGCCGCACATCGTGCCCGTTTTGCCATTGAATGCTTGCGTGAAATGGGCCAAGCCATTGGGGCTGGACGCGTCGGTCTGCGCGTCAATCCCGGCAACACCTACAACGACACCAGCGACGAAAATTCGGCACAAACGCACATTGAGTTGATGCAGCAAGCGGCCCAACTGGGCTTGGCTTACTTGCACGTCATGCGTGCGCCAATGGCAGAGCTCAATGCTTTTGAAATGGCCCGAACACATTTTGGTGATCGACTCATTTTGAACGATGGTTTTGGCCCTGAAAATTCTGAAGAAGCGCTGGCTTCATTTGAAAATGCCGCGCTGTCTTATGCGCGACATTTCATTGGCAATCCCGATTTCGTTCAACGCATGAAAAACGGTCATTCCCTCACACGATTTGATCGCAAAACACTTTACACCCCCGGCGCGGCGGGTTACACCAGCTACGCACCCCACACCGTCTAAAAAACCCCTTATTCAGAGGGGTTGCCTTGGCTGATGGCGTGAAATGTTTAGTCTCAACGGACGATGCTCTTGAGGCGCTGGTTCAACAGAATCTCATCATGTGACGCAAACTGAAGAAAGCTGGGTAAAAGATCATGATGAAAATTGCTGGACTGGCCTACGTGGTGGCCGAAACAACAGACCTGAACCGCTGGAAAACCTATGCGCAAGAGGTCTTGGGCATGATGACCAGCACCGCCCCCGATGGCGGCATTTATGTGCGCATGGACGATCGTCAGTTTCGCTTTGCCATTCAATCCGGTGCCAATGACGCCTATTTGGTCTCTGGCTGGGAAGTCAGTCAACAAGCAGACTTTGACGACGCATTGCAGGTTTTGAAGAATGCCAAAGTTGATTATCAAATGGGCGACGCCAAACTCTGCCAACTGCGTTGTGCGCAGCAAGTTGCCCAATTCAAAGACCCCTCGGGCAACCGCCACGAACTGATTTGGGGCTTCAAGTCAGACTTTGCACACTTTGCATCGCCCATGGGCGTGTCCGGTTTTGTGACTGGCAACATTGGCATGGGTCATACCGTTTTGCCAGCACCTGCGTTTGATGAGACTGTGAAATTTTGCACCGAGGTCATGGGCTTCGAATTATCCGATCTGTTCAATTTCCAACCAGCTGGCCCAGAGGGTCCAAGCCTGCCTATTCACTTTTTCCATTGCAACAACGGCCGCCACCACAGCCTAGCCTTGGCCGGCTTCCCCGTGCCTAGCGGTTGTGTCCACGTCATGGTGGAAGTTGAAAACATGCCTGAAGTTGGCCGCGCACTTGACCGCATGCTGGCACACAAAGTTCAGCAAACAGCCACCTTGGGTCAGCACACCAACGACAAGATGATTTCTTTCTACATGCGCAGCCCTTCCAACTTTGACATTGAATATGGCTTTGGTGGCGCTGTTGTCGATTGGTCAGAGCACGTGGCACATGAGTTCACACGCGTCAGCCTGTGGGGACACGACTTTAGCGTGTCGCAACAAGTGTTGGCCGACAAGAAAGATTGAGTTTCATGGCAAACAAACAAACCAGTGCGGCCCAAGTGGTGGCCCACATCAAAGATGGCATGACCATTGGCATTGGCGGCTGGGGTCCTCGCCGCAAACCCATGGCACTGGTGCGCGAGTTGTTGCGCAGCCCTGTCAAAGATTTAACGGTTGTGTCCTATGGCGGCGCCGATGTCGGCATGTTGTGTGCTGCAGGCAAAGTCAAAAAACTCATTTTCGCGTTTGTGTCTTTGGACTTCATTCCTCTTGAGCCCTACTTTCGACAAGCACGTCAAAGCGGTGCCATCGAAGTCATGGAAATTGACGAAGGCATGATGCTGCTCGGCTTGAAAGCGGCCGCCATGCGTTCGCCCTTCATCCCCACGCGTGTGGGTTTGGGAACCGATGTTCTCAAACGCAATCCTCAACTCAAGCTGATTGACTCCCCCTACGATGACAAACAATGGGTGGCCATGCCGGCATTGCCTTTAGACGTTTCCTTGATTCACGTTGACCGCGCCGATGCCCGCGGCGTTTGCCAAATCAAAGGCCCCGACGTTTACATGGATGAGTTTTATGCACGCGCTGCCAAACAATGTTTTGTCAGCTGCGATGAATTGGTGGACAGCAGCTATTTTGAAAATCCAGAAGAAGCGCGTTATGTTTTGTGGGAGCGTGCTCAAACCACAGGTGTGGTTCATCAACCGGGCGGTGCGCACCCCACATCTTGTGCGCCCTTGTATGGTTTTGATGTGAAACACTTCAAGACTTACGTGGCCAGCGCCAAAGAACCCGGTGGCTGGGAACAATATGCATCGCAATATGTCCATTGTTCAGAAGCCCAATACCTTGAACTTGTCGGTGGCCTAGAAGCTGTTCACAAGTTGCCCCTTCCTGTGTTTTAAGGAGGCACACCATGAGTGAAATTTCTTTGGTTGACCGCATCATTTGCGCTGCTTCTGCGGCTTGGAAAGACGACGGCGAGGTCTTGGCCACCGGCATCGGTATCGTGCCAAGATTGGCAGCCTCTCTGTGCATGCTGACCCACAACCGCGATCTGATGATGACCGATTCAGAAGCATGGCTCATGCAAGAGCCCGTGCCTGTTGGACCTCGGGGCGACTATGTCATGAAGCGCGAAAGCTGGATGGGTTTTGCACGTATTTTTGACAACGTTTGGAGTGGCAAACGTCACGCCATGGTTGGCCCCACCCAAATTGACAAGTTTGGACAAGCCAATATTTCAATGATTGGCACGGACTATGACAAACCCAAATCGATGATGTTGGGTGTGCGCGGTTTTCCAGGCAACTCGATCAACCATGCCAATTCCTTTTTTGTGCCCAACCACAGCACCAAAGTTTTTGTGGGTGGTGAAGTCGACATGGTGGCCTCTGCGGGTTACAACCCTGCCCGCTTGGCCAAAGGCTGGGACTTGAACGACATCGACATTCGTTGGGTTTTGACCAATCTGGCCATTCTCGACTTCGGGGGCCCTCAACACCAAATGCAAGTTCGATCTTTGCATCCTGGCGTGAGCCTTGAACAAGTTCAAGAAGCCACTGGCTTTGAATTGCATGTGCCTGCCCAGGTAGCAGTCACACCAGATCCAAGCGCAGAACAATTGGCCTTGTTGGCCAAACTCGATCCGCACAATCTACGAGCCACCGCACTGGGATAAACACCATGACGCACTCCGACCCCGGCGATCAATTTGTTCAGCGCGAAGACAAGGCTGTCTACGAAACCCAAGAACCCGTTTTGTATGCGGTAGCAGACGGTGTGGCCACGCTCACCATGAATCGGCCTGATTTTCACAACGTCCAAAATTCGCAAATGACCTATGCCTTGGACGCTTGCTTCAGGCGTGCTGTTGACGACGACACCGTCAAAGTCATCGTGCTTCGCGGTGCTGGCAAACATTTCAGCGCGGGACATGACATTGGCTCGCCGGGCAGAGACATCAACAAACCCTTTGACCGTCAAACTTTGTGGTGGGACCACACCAACAAGCCAGGTGCCGAGCAACTGTTTGCGCGTGAGCAAGAAGTTTATTTGGGCATGTGCCGACGCTGGCACGACATTCCCAAGCCCACCATCGCCATGGTGCAAGGCGCTTGTGTCGCAGGTGGCTTGATGCTGGCTTGGGTCTGTGACTTGATCATTGCCAGTGACGATGCTTTTTTCCAGGACCCCGTGGTGCGCATGGGCATTCCCGGTGTTGAGTATTTTGCACACGCACACGAACTCAATCCTCGCATTGCCAAAGAATTCTTATTTTTGGGTGAGCGCATGAAAGCCGACAGGGCTTACATGATGGGCATGGTCAATCGGGTGGTACCGCGCGATGAGCTGGAAGCGCAAACATACGACATTGCAGCGCGGATTGCCAAGCAACCGCGCATGGGCCTGGCCCTCACTAAAACCGTGATCAATCGCGTCGAAGAACTACAAGGTCTTCGCACCACCATGGATGTGGCTTTTGGTTATCACCATTTTGCACACGCCCACAGCCAAGTGCTGGGCGCAGGCCAATTGGGCGGCCACGATGCCAAAACCATGGCGCAAGCCAACAAAAAGGACGCCAAAGAATGAGTTCATCGCATGCATTGCGAACACCCCTGTGTGATCTTTTAGGGTGCCAGTATCCGGTCATTCAAACCGCCATGGGCTGGGTAGCCGGCTCTTCCTTGGTGGCAGCCACCACCAATGCGGGTGGCTTTGGTTTTTTGGCGGGTGCAACCATTCCAGCCGATGAAGTTGAAGCCGAAATCATTCGGGTCAAAGAACTGACGGGCAACAAACCGTTTGGTTTGAACTTTCACATGTTTCAAACCAACGCCAATCAACTGCTTGACTTGGCCATCGAACACAAAGTTCGCGCCGTCAGTTATGGCCGCGGGCCCGACAAAAAAGTCATCGGTCGACTGCGTGATGCCGGCATCGTTTGCATGCCCACCGTTGGTGCTTTGAAGCATGCACAAAAAGCCATCGAAATGGGTGCCAATGCCATCACCGTTCAAGGTGGTGAGGGCGGCGGACACACAGGCTCAGTGCCCTCCACCGTCTTAATTCCCCAAGTGGTCGACGCCGTCAAAGTGCCCGTCATTGCAGCCGGCGGTTTCTACGATGGCCGTGGCTTGCTGGCGGCGCTGGCCTATGGCGCGCAAGGCATTGCCATGGGCACTCGCTTTTTGATGACCAGCGACTCTGGCATTCCATCAGCCACCCTTGACCGCTATCTCCAAGCCAAAGACGCCGAAAAAATTCAGATCTCGTACTTGGTCGATGGCATGCCACAACGCATGATTCCCAATGAGTATTTGCACATGCTCGAAAAAGCATCGCCCTTTAAGCGTTTGCGCATTGCGCTCCAATTGGCCTTGCAATGGAAATCACAAACCGGCATGACCACGCAACAAGCCCTGGCCATTTTGTGGAAGGGTTTCAGAGAAGATCCTGGCAGTACCGCGCAAAACGTCATGGCCGCCAATGCGCCCATGTTGCTACAGCGTTCCATGACCGATGGCAAACCCGCTGAAGGCGTGATGTCGTCTGGCCAAGTGGCCGCCTTGATCAATCAACTTGACTCTTGTGAAACTGTCATTCAAGGCATCATGCGCCAAGCCCAAGACAGGCAATTGGCGATCAAGCAATACAGTGGCCAAGCCGCTTAAGGAGCGACCCGCATGACCCAACAATTTATGACTGAGTTGCATGACAACGGCGTTGCCGAAATTGTGATCAACCGCCCCCCCGTCAATGCCTTGAACGCTGCAGGCTGGTATGGCCTTGCCAAAGAAATAGAGGCGCAAGGTCAAAATCCTGAAGTTCGCGTGATCGTGATTCGCGCAGAAGGCCGTGGATTTTGTGCAGGCGTTGACATCAAAGAGTTGGCCAGCAACGACAAATTGATTGTCGACGTCAACGCTGGCAACTATGCCACCTTCAAGGCAGTCCACCTCAACAAAGTACCTGTCATTGCGGCAGTGCATGGATTTGTATTGGGCGGTGGCATCGGCATTTGCGGCGCAGCCGACATTGTGATTGCCGCTGACGACGCCAGTTTTGGTTTGCCTGAAGTTGATCGCGGCGCCATGGGCGGTGCGGCACACATGCAGCGCATGTTTGGTGTGCAAAAAACACGCTACTTGTTTTTCACAGGCGAGATGATTGGCGCTACTGAAGCCGCTCGCTTGGGCGCCATTGAACGTGTGGTGCCGCGCGCTGAACTGCGCGATACGGCCATGGGCATTGCCGCCAAAATTGCGGCCAAGAGCCCCGCCATGATTCGCATTGCCAAAGAAGCCCTGACCGGCATTGAAGATGGCAACCTCGAAGACAAATACCGCTGGGAGCAAGGCTTCACTTTGCAAGCCTACATGAGCCCAGATTCCAATGAAACCCGTCAGGCATTTGTCGAGAAACGTGATGCCACGTTCTGAATGCCAAGGAGGTACTGATGCAACTTAATTACACAAGCGAACAAAACGCCTTTCGCGCTGAAGTGCGTGACTGGCTGCAAACTCATGTGCCTCGCGAGACGTTTGCCAGCCACGACACCAAAGAAGGCTTCGAACAACACCGACAGTGGGAAGCCACATTGGCCGATGGCGGCTGGAGCAGTGTGACCTGGCCCAAAGACTTGGGGGGTCGAGGTTGTGACCTCATTCAGTGGCTCATCTTTGAAGAAGAATATGCAAAAGCTGACGCGCCTTTTCGCGTGAATCAAAACGGCATTCTTTTGCTGGGCCCTACTTTGATGGAATTTGGCACAGCCGCACAAAAGGCCAAATTTTTACCGCGCATGGCGCGTTGCGACGACATGTGGGCGCAGGGTTGGAGCGAACCCAATGCAGGCTCTGACATGGCCGCCATCAGCAGCAAAGCCATTCGCGATGGCGATCACTATGTTTTAAATGGCCAAAAAACCTGGTCCACCCGCGCCATATTTGCCAACTGGTTGTTTGGCTTGTTCCGAAGTGACCCCACTTCTTCAAGGCACCACGGATTGAGCTATTTGCTGGTGCCACTGGATGCGCCCGGCCTGACCATTCGCCCCATTCAGGCGTTGAATGGCAAACAAGCTTTTGCAGAAATTTTCTTTGACGACGTTCGCGTGTCAGCAGACAACTTACTGGGCGAAGAGGGACAAGGCTGGAACGTGGCCATGGCCACAGCTGGCTTTGAACGAGGATTGTTGTTGCGCTCACCTGCGCGCTATCAACGAACTGCGCAAAAGCTCATGCAGCTTTACCGCAAGCACCAAGCCTCAGCCGATCGCGACCCTTCCATTCGCGAGGCCGTCATGCGGGCTTGGATGGGGTCTGAGGCCTACAACTTGGCGTCGTATCACACCGTTGGCAAAGTTCAGCAAGGCATGCGCGTTGGCGCTGAGGCCAGTACCAACAAAATCTTTTGGTCGGAATTGGATTTGGAAATGCACGAGACCGCCATGCGAATTTTGGGCCCGCGTGCTGAACTGTGCGAGGACCCAGAATCACATGAATGGCTGGAAGGCTTTTTGTTTGCACAAGCTGGTTCTATCTACGCGGGCAGCAACGAAATTCAACGCAACATCATTGCCGAGCGCTTGCTTGGTTTGCCTAAAAACTAACGGGGCTGATCATGAATTTCACTTTCAACGAAGACCAGCAAGCGTTACGCGATTCCATCAGCCGTTTTTTAATGGTAGAGGCTGCACCCGAAAAATTGCGTGCCATTTGGCAAACCGATGCAGGTCGTTCCACAGAGCTTCGCAGCAAATTGGCAGAACAAGGCATTACCGCCTTGTCCGTGCCTGAGTCTGCTGGTGGCTTAGGTCTAGGCGATGTTGACTGGTCCTTGATGAATCAAGAACTGGGCTACTTTGGCATTCCAGACTCCCTGTCCGATACCGCCTATTTGGCAACTGGCTTGTTGTCTGGCTTGCCTGAGCACGACCCCGTCAGAAACAAATGGTTGCCTTTGATCGCAGATGGCTCGGTGCGAATTGCGCTGGGTCATCCCGTCAATCCCTGGGTGGCCGATGCCCATTTGGCGGACCTGCTGTTGCTTGCGCATCCCACAACCACTGGCACAGAATGGCACGCCTTAACGCCCGATCAAGTCACTGCCGTAGCCTGCCCCAGTATTGATGCGTCTAGGCGCTTGGCCACCATCACTTGGCAGCCTTCTGATGCCAGCCGCATTGTTGACAGCACTGCCGGACAAGCATTGGCCAACGACTTATTGGACCGAGGCGCCCTGGGCGTGTCGGCGCAACTTTTGGGCTTGGCGCAGCGCATGCTCGACCTGACGGTGGACTATGCTGCGCAACGCAAACAATTTGGCAAACCCATTGGCTCCTTCCAAGCGGTGAAGCATCAATTGGCTGACATCGTCACCAAAATTGAATTTGCGAAACCCGTGCTGTATCGCGCAGCCAATGCACTGAGCCAATCGGAAGCACAGCGTTCTGTGCGAATTTCTCACGCCAAAATTGCTTGCGCCGATGCGGGCTGGTTTGCCGCACGCAAAGCCATTCAAGTTCACGGCGCTATGGGCTACACGTGGGAAGTCGATTTGCAAATGTTCATGAAACGCGCCTGGGTGTTGGACGCAGCATGGGGCGATCGCAGTTTCCACAAACAACGCCTTGCCGATGCCCTGATGAGTGACGATTCGCTCATGGGTCCTGGCGCAACTTTCAACACATCTCTTTAAGACGGATCTCTCATGGCAGAAGCTTTCATCGTTGACGCATTGCGTTCACCCACTGGCAAACGCAATGGCGCTTTGGCCCAAGTGCACGGCGCCGATTTAGGTGCCCATGTCATCAAGGGCATTGTCGAACGCAACGCCATTCCAGCTGCCGAATACGACGATGTGATCTTTGGCTGTGTCGACACCATTGGTGCACTGGCGGGCGACATCGCCAGAACCTCTTGGCTGGTAGCCGGCATGCCCTTGAATGTGCCTGGCACCACCATTGATCGCCAATGCGGCTCCTCACAGCAGGCGGTGCACTTTGCAGCACAAGCCGTCATGAGCGGCACACAAGATGTGGTGTTGGCAGGCGGTGTGCAAACCATGAGCCGTATTCCCATTGGCTCAGCCATGCTGGCAGGTCAGCCCTTGGGTTTCACCACGCCGTTTGCAGAAAGTGAAGGTTGGCAAGCGCGATTTGGCAATGCACCCGTCAATCAGTTTTATGCCGCGCAAAGAATTGCCGATCATTGGCAAATCAGCCGTGAAGACATGGAAGTGTTTGCCAAAGAAAGTCATGATCGCGCCTTGCGTGCCATGGCAGAAGGTCGTTTTCAGCGCGAAATTTTGCCCTACGGCAACTTTGCCATGGACGAAACGGCGCGCGCCAGCACCTTGGAAAAATTGGCAACGCTGCAACCTGTCGACCCCACCTATCCCAAAATCACAGCGGCTGTTTCCAGCTCCACGTGTGATGCTGCAGCGGCCATTTTGGTGGTCTCTGAAGCCGCGCTCAAAAAATACAATTTAACGCCGCGTGCGCGCATTCATCATCTGAGTGTTTTGGCAGACGATCCCATTTGGCATTTGACAGCCCCCATTCCTGCAACCGCCCACGCACTCAAAAAAGCTGGCATGAAAATCGAAGACATCGATTTGGTTGAAATCAACGAAGCCTTTGCCTCAGTGGCCATGGCATGGCTCAAAGAAACACACTTCCCCCACGAACGAACCAATGTCAACGGCGGCGCCATTGCCCTGGGACATCCTTTGGGTGCGTCCGGTGTCAAGCTCATGACCACTTTGCTGCATGAGCTGGAAAGAACCCAAAAACGCTTCGGCTTGCAAACCATGTGTGAAGGTGGTGGTCAAGCCAACGTCACCATCATCGAGAGACTTTGATTTATGCGCATTTGTGAAAACAGAACCGTCATCATCACGGGCGCTGGGGGTGGCTTAGGCCGCGCTTACGCCTTGGCCTTCGGCCAAGCCGGTGCCAACGTTGTGGTCAATGACATTCGCATTGAAGCTGCAACGCAAGTGGCAGCAGAGGTCATTGCGGCAGGCGGACAGGCCCTGGCCAATCAAGGTGACATCACCAGCATGGCTGGCGCACAAAGCATTGTGGATGCGGCTGTCGCAGCATTTGGTGAAGTTCATGTGTTGGTTAACAACGCCGGTGTTTTACGTGACCGCATGTTTGTCAGCCTCAGTGAGGAAGACTGGGACATGGTCATGAAGGTGCATTTGAAAGGCCATTTTTGCTTGGCCAACATTTTGGGTCGTCGATGGCGCGATGCTGCCAAGGCCGGCAACAAAATTGATGCGCGAATTATCAACACCAGTTCTGGCGCTGGCTTGCAAGGCTCGATTGGGCAGTCCAATTATTCTGCAGCCAAAGGTGGCATTGCATCGCTGACTTTGGTGCAAGCGGCAGAGATGGCACGCTATGGCGTGACGGTCAACGGCTTGGCACCTGCCGCACGTACCGCCATGACAGAGAGCGCCATGCCCGACGTGGTCAAAGCGCCCGCAGATGGCAGCTTTGATGCTTGGGCACCCGACAACGTCGCCCCCTTGGTGGTGTGGTTGGGCAGCGTTGAATCGTCGCACATTACCGGCAAATTGTTCGAGTCACAAGGCGGTCGAATTTCCATGTGCGACGGCTGGCGCACAGACGCCACCATCGACAAAGGTGCGCGTTGGCAACCCGAAGAGTTAGGCCCCATCATCGATCAATTGATCAGCCAAGCCACGCCTGCGCAAAAAGTTTGGGGCACCTGAAATGACCCCCCTGCCCTTGCCAGAATTTGAAGGGTGGGATGCCACCGAGATGGCCGCGCTGCTGCGGACGGGCCAGGTCACACCACTGGAGGTGATGGCAGCAACGCAAGCCAGAGCAGAGGCTCGCGCCAACATCAATGCCATCGTCATGTTTCACCATGACATCGCCCACGACAAAGCCTTGCGTCTCTCTCAATACACGCAGGCTCAAAGAGCCTCTGAAACTGAGAAAGCGCCTTTATGGGGTGTGCCATTTGCGCTCAAAGATTTGGGGGTTGCCCTGCAAGGCACCATCACCACCCACGGTTGTGCATTTTTCAAAGATGCTGTGGCCGACCATGACTCCACTTTGGTTCAGCGCTATCAGGCAGCTGGTCTGAATATTTTTGCCAAAACAAGCTCGCCAGAGTTTGGTCAGACGGCCACCACCGAATCCAAACTTTTTGGTAACACCCTCAACCCTTGGAACATCCGCTACAGCGCAGGGGGTTCCTCCGGTGGTGCCGCCGCCGCTGTGGCAGCCGGCATCTTGCCTGTGGCACATGCCAGTGATGGCGGTGGCTCAATTCGCATCCCTGCATCACACTGTGGCTTATTTGGTTTTAAACCCAGCCGTGGTCGTATTCCCATGGGCCCCAAAGCGTTAGAGGGTTGGATGGGCCTTTCATGCCAGCATGTCATTAGCCGAAGTGTGCGTGACAGTGCGTTGATGATGAAGCTCACCCAAGGCCCGGAGGCTGGATCGCGCAACCATCTCCCTCACGCCATTGTGGGTGCCCCTCAAAAGGTTCGGCCTTTAAAAATTGCCCTGATGTTGAACAACCCTTTTGGCGCACCTGTTCATGCAGATTGTTTGGAGGCTGTGCAGAAGACAGCCAAGCTCTGCGAATCATTGGGACACCATGTCGAGATCGCGCAACCCGCTTTGGCCGTGGGCGATCTGTTTGGTGGCATGGGCGTTGCCACGGCCACCGGCATGTTGACCCAAGTCCAAACTCGCGAAGCTGCCTTGGGCCGCGACGCACGCGAAGACGAATTTGAAGCGCTCAATTGGCGCAGCTTGCAACTGGCCAAACAGTTCACG
>JBIKJX010000154.1:0-4939 GCA_044360785.1 Limnohabitans sp. | reverse complement strand
GTTTAACCTTCAGTTAACTCAGAAGAATCAAGAAATTTACAGGCGAAAAAAATGCTTCCGAGGGAAGCATATCTAAAATTTCTAGAATTGAAATCCTTAAAACTACCTAAGGTGTTGATAGTCTTCAAGATTTAGTTTGGTGGTGGGCGATGCAAGTTTCGAACTTGCGACCCCTGCAGTGTGAATGCAGTGCTCTACCCCTGAGCTAATCGCCCTATCGCTGTTTTAGCGTAGCCCTAAATTATGCCATGGAAAATTAGGAGGCTTCAAGAAAATCAAGAATCAGGCAGCAGCAGCCTGGCGCCACAAGGTCTTACCGCCACTGGCTTTGTCCAGTTGCGCCATTTGCTGGTCATGGGCTGCTAGCTCTTGGGGATTGGCCTTTAAAACTGGCAAAACAAAAGCAGATAGGTCAATAGATTCTTCAGAACCTGCCTGGCCTTCTTCTGTGCCGGCGTCTATTAGCAACGCCTCTTGACCTCGGGTGAGGTTGATATAGACATCGGCCAACAATTCGGCATCGAGCAGAGCGCCGTGCAAAGTACGGCCAGAGTTGTCAACGCCTAGACGTTCGCACAAGGCATCCAAACTGTTGCGTTTGCCTGGGTACATTTGCTTGGCCATGACCAGAGTATCGACCACACCTTCAACATACGTGGTGAAAGGCTTCTGACCTGCTAGCTCGAGTTCTTTGTTTAAAAAACCAATGTCGAAGGCGGCGTTGTGGATGATGATTTCGGCACCCTCCACGTAGTTCAGAATTTCTTCAACCACGGAAGCAAATTTGGGCTTGTCGCGCAGGAACTCGTTGCTGATGCCATGAACCTTGAGGGCGTCTTCGTGGCTATCGCGGCCGGGGTTGAAATAGAAATGCAGGTTGTTGCCAGTGAGCTTGCGGTTGACCAACTCAACGCAACCCAGTTCGATGACGCGATCGCCACCCTCCGCAGAGAGGCCAGTGGTTTCGGTGTCTAAAAATATTTGTCGCATGACTTAACTTTAAACCCAATTCAAGCTCAAAAAACCTTCAGTGGTTTTCTTTGGCGTGATTGATGGTGTATTTGGGAATTTCAATGACCAGGTCTTGCTTACCCAAAAATGCTTGGCAGCTTAATCGGGAGTTGGGTTCCAAGCCCCAGGCTCTGTCGAGCAAGTCTTCTTCTGTTTCTTCGGCTTCGTTCAGGCTGTTGAGGCCCTCACGCACAATGACGTGGCAAGTGGTGCAGGCACAACTCATATCGCAGGCGTGCTCAATGTTGATTTTGTTGTCAAGCAAGGCTTCGCAAATGCTTGTGCCAGAAGGCGCAGTAATTTGAGTGCCTTCAGGGCAATATTCAGCGTGTGGCAAAATTTTAATAACAGGCATGTTGTTCTTTAATGATCAGACAGGTGTTTGCAAATGGGCGCGTCAAAGGCTTTGAATGTTTTGACCCGACAGGGCTTTTTGAATGCTGTGGTTCATCCGCTCAGCAGCAAAGGCTTCTGTGGCTTTGGCCAAGGCTTCTGTGGCATCTTCAATGACCTGCGCATCCGTTGCAGTGTCTACCGTGTTGCGCAAAGATGTCATGAGGGCTTCAATGTTCGCGCGGTCTTCTGCACTCAACAATTGACCATCGGCGTTCAATGCGCTTTGCGTGGCCAGCAACATGCGATCGCCATCAACTCGGGCTTCCACCAAGGCACGCGCTTTCATGTCCACTTCGGCAGTTGTAAAACTGTCTTGCAACATCTTGGCAATTTGATCGTCGCTTAAACCATAAGAAGGTTTGACATCAATTTTGGCCTCGACGCCACTGATTTGTTCTTTGGCCGCCACACTCAGCAAACCATCGGCATCGACTGTGAAGGTCACGCGAATACGGGCAGCACCAGCTGCCATTGGCGGGATACCTCGCAATTCAAAGCGAGCCAAGCTGCGGCAATCGACCACCAAATCGCGCTCGCCCTGCAACACATGCAGCGCCAATGCCGTTTGACCATCTTGGTAGGTGGTGAAATCTTGGGCCATGGCCGTGGGAATGGTTTGGTTACGCGGGATGATGCGTTCCACCAAACCGCCCATGGTTTCGATGCCCAAAGACAATGGAATCACATCCAGCAGAAGCAAGTCGCCAGCGGCATCGTTGCCGGCCAATTGGTTGGCTTGAATGGCAGCACCCAGTGCCACCACTTCGTCAGGGTTCAAATTGTTGAGAGGTGGTTTGTCAAAAAAAGTAGCGACGGCCTCTTGCACTTGGGGCATGCGCGTAGAGCCCCCCACCATGACCACGCCTTGTATGTCATCAGCTTTGACCTTGGCATCGCGCAAGGCTTTTTTGACAGCCGACATGCACCTAGCAGTAAGTGCGGCTGTGGCTTCATTAAATTGCTGTCGCGCTACCTTGACTGCGTGCGATTGATCAGCATGAGTCCATGTCAAATTAGCTTCTGGTGAAGTGGTCAGGGCTTCTTTGGTAGCACGCGCTGCTGCTTTCAAACGCGTTTTGTCTTCTGCGCTCATGCCAGCTTGCAAATCTGCAAGTCCCATGGATGCCAGAGCTGCATCTGCTAAGGCATGGTCGTAATCGTCGCCACCCAAAGCGGAATCGCCACCAGTGGCCATCACTTCAAAAACACCGCGTGTTAGACGCAAAATTGAAATGTCAAAGGTGCCACCACCCAAATCGAACACGGCATAAATGCCTTCACTGGCATTGTCCAAGCCATAAGCTATGGCGGCTGCTGTGGGTTCATTGATTAAACGGAGAACGTTGATGCCAGCCATTTGTGCCGCGTCTTTGGTGGCCTGGCGCTGGGCATCGTCAAAGTAAGCTGGCACCGTAATGACGGCGCCGTGAAGGTCATCGTTGAAGGTGTCTTCTGCGCGATATCGCAGCGTGGCCAAAATTTCTGCACTGACTTCAACAGGTGACTTGACGCCCTGCACTGTTTGAATGGAGAGCATGCCTTTGGGCGCATTGCCTTCGAGCTTCACAAATTTGTAGGGCAATTTATCTGGGTTGGTAATGTCAGACAAACTGCGACCCATAAAACGTTTGACCGACGCCAAAGTATTTTCAGGATCATGTGCAGCGTTGGCCACAGCTTCATGGCCAATTTGACGGCCCTGCCCTGGCAAGTAACGAACCACAGAGGGCAAGATGACTTGACCTTTTTCGTCGGGCAAGCATTCGGCTACGCCATTTCTTACCGAGGCCACCAAAGAGTGCGTGGTCCCTAAGTCAATGCCGACTGCAATGCGACGTTGATGCGGGTCCGGTGCCTGACCGGGTTCGGAAATTTGCAAGAGTGCCATGACTTACTTTTTATATTTCTAATCAGTTACAAGCGTCTAATTGATGCTGAACTTCTTGAGCAAACTTTTCAATGAACATCAGCGCCCTCACCTGTGCAACAGCATCAACAAAGTTTTGATGGTCATCGATCAACAAGGCAATTTGCTTCAAGGCTGAAGCATGCGAGGTGTCGACTTCGTCCAACAACTTTTCTAAAGCTTCAATTTTAGAGTTGGGGGCTTTGAGCGCTTTGCAATCGTCGAGTGCTTCGCGCCATTCCATTTGCTGCATGAGGAACACAGGCGGCATGCTGGTGTTGTTTTCTGCGTTGACTGCAGCACCGTTGAGTTCACACAAATAGGCGGCGCGTTTGAGTGGGTCTTTGAGCCGGTTGTAGGCTTCGTTGATGCGCACCGACCATTGCATGGCAATGCGTTGGGCTGCAGCACCCTCAGAAGCAAATCGGTCGGGGTGTGCCTCGCGCTGTAAGGCCTTCCACTGCAAATCGAGCTGTGCTCGGTCTACTGAGAAAGCTGCAGGCAAGCCAAACAGCTCGAAGTCTGAAGCCTGCAGTGAAATCACACGCGGAACGATTCGCCACAACCGCAGCGATCGCGTTCATTGGGGTTGTTAAAACGGAAACCTTCGTTCAAACCTTCGCGCACAAAGTCGAGCTGCGTACCATCGATGTAGGCCAAGCTTTTGGGATCGATGAGAACCTTGACGCCGTGGTCTTCAAAAACCACATCTTCAGGGGCTACTTCGTCGACATACTCAAGTTTGTACGCCAAGCCGGAGCAGCCTGTGGTTTTAACGCCCAAGCGAACACCCACGCCCTTGCCGCGTTTGGTGATGTAACGCGATACATGCCGCGCTGCTGCTTCAGTCAAAGAAATGGCCATGATGTATTTCTAGCAAAGGCCGATCAGGCCGCTGCGTGTTTTTTCTTATAGTCTTCTACGGCTGCTTTGATGGCGTCTTCGGCCAAGATAGAACAGTGAATTTTGACGGGTGGCAAAGCCAGTTCTTCTGCAATTTCGCTGTTCTTGAGTGCAGCCGCTTGGTCGAGGGTTTTGCCTTTGACCCACTCGGTAACGAGTGAGCTTGAAGCAATGGCAGAGCCACAACCATAGGTTTTAAAACGGGCATCTTCAATGACACCGGTTTGGGGGTTGACCTTGATTTGCAGTTTCATGACATCGCCGCATGCGGGTGCGCCCACCATGCCGGTGCCCACGTCTTCGTCACCTTTTTCAAAGGAACCCACGTTGCGGGGATTTTCGTAATGATCAACAACTTTTTCGCTGTAAGCCATGGTGTGATTTCCTTAAATTAGTGAGCAGCCCACTGAATGGTGCTGAGGTCGATGCCGTCTTTGTACATTTCCCACAAGGGGCTGAGGTCGCGCAACTTGGCCACATTGGCTTTGATGGTTTCGATGGCGAAGTCAATTTCGGCCTCTGTGGTCCAACGGCCCACGGTCATGCGCAAACTGCTGTGTGCCAACTCGTCGCTACGGCCTAAGGCACGCAAGACATAGCTGGGCTCGAGGCTGGCAGAGGTACAAGCAGAGCCAGATGACACAGCCAAACCTTTGATGCCCATGATGAGCGACTCGCCTTCAACATAGTTGAAGCTCATGTTGATATTGTGGGGAACACGCT
>JBIKJX010000153.1:0-4963 GCA_044360785.1 Limnohabitans sp. | reverse complement strand
CAGTGGCTTGCCCACGAACACGGTGTGTGATGCGTTCTGCGTTCAAAACAGCAGGTGTGCGCTTCAGATTTTTGAGGACTGTTTCCAGGTGATTCAAATCGCGCACTGAAATGATGAAGGTGTTTTCAGCAGCATCTTGTGCGCTGGCCTGTCCCATTTCGACGTGAACAATGTCGACTTCAGAATTGGCCAATGTGCCTGCCACACGCGCCAACACGCCCTTGGTGTTGACCACCGTAACGCGAATGCTGGTTTCAAAATTGCGCAAGGGTTCATCGGACCACTCTACGCCAATGAATCGTTCGCTGTCTTTTTGCTGAAGTTTGAGGCCAACACTGCAATCGGCCGTGTGCACCGCCAAGCCCTCACCTCGGCCCAAGTAGCCCAAGATTGAATCGCCAGGCAATGGGCGGCAGCAAGTTGAATAAACCACAGAGGCGTTTTCTGTGCCGTCCAACAGGATGGCACCTTGCGACAAATTGTCGTTGGCCATGAAGCGCTCTCGCGTCATTAGCAAGGGGTCTGGCTTTTCGCCCAATTCGGCCAACAGCGCAGCAATGCGCTTGGCCACAATGCTAGCAATTCGTTTGCCTAAACCCACATCGACCAACAAGTCGCTGCGATTTTTATTGCCCGTAAAGCGCAATAGTTTTTCCCACAAGGCTTGATAGCGTGTTGGGTCATCGGGCAATTTTTCGATGCCCTCTGCACGCAGTGCTTGCGTGAGCAATTTCAAGCCCAAATCCATCGACTCGCTGTGCGCCATGGTTTTGAGGTGATGCCGAATTCTGGAGCGTGCACGACCCGTTCTCACAAAGCCCAACCAGGAAGGATTGGGTGTGGATGCGGGGTCAGTCATGACCTCGACGATGTCGCCATTTTTAAGTTCAGTTCGCAGAGGCACTTGTTGATTGTTGATCTTGGCAGCCAACAAGTGATCACCCAAATTGCTGTGAATCATGTATGCAAAATCGACCACCGTGGCACCACGGGGCAGCGACATGATTTTGCTCTTGGGGGTGAACACGTAAACAGCATCGGGGAACAGATCAACTTTGACATGATCCCAAAATTCAGAGGCGTCGCGTGTTTCTTTTTGAATGTCCAACAAGGATTGAAGCCATTGCGTGCCCAAGCGTTCGGCTTCCATGTCGTTGCTGGCTTTGTCCTTGTACAACCAGTGCGCTGCAACGCCCGACTCGGCCACCACATTCATGGCTTCAGTGCGCATTTGAAATTCGACGTTGACGCCCGAAGGACCTACCAAGGTGGTGTGTAGCGACTGATAGCCATTGACTTTGCCAATGGCGATGTGATCTTTGAACCGGCCAGGAACAGGCTTGTACATTTGATGCAAGATGCCCAGCGCCGTGTAGCAATCTATGACGGAAGGCACGATGAGTCGGAAGCCATAAATGTCGGTCACTTGCGCAAAGCTCAAGTGCTTACCGTCCATTTTTTTGTAAATTGAATAGAGCGTTTTTTCGCGGCCAGAAATTTGAACTTTGATGCCTGCATTGGCAAATGTAGATTCCAATTCGCCTTGTACTTTTTGAATGAGATCGCGTCGTCGGTTACGTGCTTTGGCCACCGCTTTGGACAAGACGTTATAGCGCCATGGCATGGAATACCGGAATGACAAATCTTGTAATTCACGGTAGGTTTGATTCAAACCCAAGCGGTGAGCAATGGGCGCATAGATCTCTAAAGTTTCTGATGAAATGCGCCCCCACTTTTCGCGGGGCATGTCAGACATGGTGCGCATGTTGTGGGTGCGATCAGCCAGCTTAATGAGGATGACGCGCACATCGCGCGCCATGGCCAGCAACATTTTTCTAAACGACTCGGCTTGATTTTCTTCACGCGTGTTGAATTCAAGCTTGTCGAGTTTGGTTAAGCCGTCGACCAACTCAGCAACCGAGGAGCCAAACTTTTCAATCAAGTCTGATTTGGTCACACCGCAGTCTTCCATGACGTCGTGCATCAAGGCGGCCATGAGGGCCTGCGCATCCAATTTCCATTCCGTGCACTGGGTTGCAACCGCAATGGGGTGGGTGATGTAGGGCTCGCCATTTTTTCGCAACTGACCCAAGTGCGCTTCATCGGCAAATTTGTAGGCTTTGCGAACCAACTCGATGTCAGAACTTGACAGGTAGCTGAGTTGGGCAATCAAAGCTGCAAAGCTGGCTGCTGCTGCATTGGCTGCGCTGGCAGTGGGGGTGCCAACCTGGATATTGTGGGCGTTGTCGCGCTTTCCGGGTATTGAAGTACTACCGGAATTGTGAAAAATAGATGTAAAAGCTGCGCGCATACCTCAAATGTAACGCTTGTCTGACAGACGTGAAAAAGCCCCAGGCAAGTCGGCTTTGGGGCTTTTGTGGGCGGATCGACTGAGATCCGCGAGTTGTTAGCTTTAGTTAACTTTTTTGAGCATTTCCAAACCAACTTTGCCGGCTGCAATTTCGCGCAGGGCTGTTACGCCAGGCTTGTTTTTGCTCTCGACGCGGGGGGTGTGACCTTGGCTTAGCATGCGGGCGCGGTACGTCGCGGCCAATACCAATTGGAAACGGTTAGGGATTTGTTCCAAGCAATCTTCAACAGTGATGCGGGCCATGACGGTCTCCGGTAAGTAAATCAGGTGATATGGAGGGATTCGAAAGTTTCGGCACGGGCTCGGCGCTGGGCAAGGTACTTGAGTCGCTGAGCGTGCACGATGGCCTTGAGGTCAAACAAGGCGCGATCGAAAACTTCGTTGATTATAACGAAGTCAAATTCTTTGACTTGGGCCAGCTCAATGGCGGCATTTTGCAGGCGCAATTCGATGGTTTCAGAGCTGTCCTCGCCCCTGCGCTCCAAGCGACTGCGCAATTCTTCCCAACTGGGGGGCAAAATGAAGATCAGGATGGCATTGGCGTACATCTTCTGGATTTGGATGGCGCCTTGGTAATCAATTTCCAAAATGACGTCGGAGCCTTGGTGCATGCGCTCTTCGAGCATTTTTTTAGAGGTGCCGTAGCGGTGGCTGTGCACATTGGCCCATTCCACAAAGGCATCGCCTGCCACCATGGCATCAAACTCTTGTTGTGAGACAAAGAAGTACTCACGGCCATGTTTTTCCTGTCCGCGGGGGGCTCGGGTGGTGTGTGACACCGATGGCAGAACGCGCGCGTCAAGCTCCATCAGGGCCTTGACCAGGCTGGACTTACCCGCACCACTGGGGGCGGCTACAACGTAGAGGTTTCCAGGATATTCCATGGCAAAGAGTGTAGTCAACTTATTCGATGTTTTGCACTTGCTCGCGCATTTGCTCGATCAAGACCTTCATATCGACCGAGATTTTGGTGAGATCAAGGGCTGCAGATTTAGAGCCCAGCGTGTTGGCTTCTCGGTGAAGTTCTTGAATCAGGAAGTCGAGTCGCTTGCCAATGTCGCCGCCCTTTTTGATGAGTCTGCTGAGCTCGTCCAAGTGGGAGGCTAAGCGCGTCAGTTCTTCTGCAACGTCGATTCGGATGGCAAAGGCCGTGGCCTCGGTAAGTGCACGGTCCTTGGCCACATCAGAGGACACATTGCCCTCCGACAAAGCCATGGCCTCGTTCCAACGATCTATGAACCGTTGGCGCTGTTGTTCAACCAGTTGGGGTAGCAATGGCTCGGCTTGTTCGGCCAAGCTTCGCAATTGACCGATGCGATCCAAGAGCATTTCTGCCAAGCGGGCACCTTCGCGCGCGCGAGCATCTTTGAGGGCTTTGACAGCTTGAGTGGCCAAAGGCATGAGATCGGCTTCGTTCAAGCCTGTGCCCGATTTTTCGTGGGAGGCCAGCTTGATGACATCGGATACGCTCAAGTCGCGAGCACCGGGTAACCAGCTTTGAATTTTATTTTGTAGGCTGAGAAGCTTTTGGAGTGTGCCGATGGAGGGATCGGCCAAGTCGCTTTCTTGGTTGCTGTGATAAACCGCACGAACCTCAACCTTGCCTCGTTTGATGTGCTGTGTGATGTGCTCGCGTAGGGACGGCTCGGTGTGGCGCAGTTCATCAGGCAGTCTGAAACTCAGGTCTAAGAATCGACTGTTGACCGAGCGAATTTCCAGCCCAAAACGAACCTTAGGCGAGGCCGAAGATTCTGTTGAAGCGTCTGACGACGGCGTGCTGGATTGCACGCTGGCATACCCGGTCATACTGTAAACTGGCATGAAATCTTTCTAGGGTGCAGCAGTTTGTACTGCCGATCAAGGTGGGGCTGTATTGCAAGGCCCGAAGCACATGCCGAATTATCTCAAACTTAAGCACACCCTCAACCCAATACCCTTTAACCAGCGTTTCAAACAATGACCTCATCCCACCCCGCCACAGAAACCACACGATCACAAGGCCGCGCACCAGATCAACTGCGCAATGTCCGCATCACCCGTGGCTACACCGTGCACGCTGAAGGCTCTGTCTTGATTGAATTTGGTCAAACCCGTGTGCTGTGCACCGCATCGGTCGAAGAAAAAGTGCCTGGCCATAAAAAAGGCAGTGGCGAAGGCTGGGTCACCGCTGAATATGGCATGTTGCCCCGTGCCACGCACACACGAGGCGATCGTGAAGCAGCTCGCGGTAAACAAAGCGGTCGGACTCAAGAAATTCAACGACTCATTGGCCGCTCAATGCGCGCTGTGTTTGATTTAAAAAAGTTGGGTGAGCGCACCATCCATTTGGATTGCGATGTCTTGCAAGCCGATGGTGGCACGCGCACAGCCAGCATCACAGGTGCATTTGTGGCGGCACAAGATGCGGTCGATTGGCTCATCCATCAAGGCAAGCTGAAAGAGTCGCCCATTTTGGACGCTGTTGCCGCTATTTCTGTCGGTCTTAAAGATGGCGCAGCCTTGCTCGATCTCGATTACACAGAAGACTCTTCATGCGACACCGACATGAATGTGGTCATGACAGGTGCCGGCAATTTTGTGGAAGTTCAAGGC
>JBIKJX010000152.1:0-4992 GCA_044360785.1 Limnohabitans sp. | reverse complement strand
TTTCATGAAGCCTTTGAGTTTTGGCCAAGTGACAGGCATTGACTTGCCAGGCGAAGTGAAAGGTGTGTTGCCAAGTACTCAGTGGAAAAAAAACACCTACAAAAAACCTGAGCAGCAACGCTGGTACGGTGGCGAAACCATTTCCTTGGGCATAGGTCAGGGCTACAACGCCTTCACCATGTTGCAACTGGCCAGCGCCACGGCCACCTTGGCCAACGGCGGCACTCAATACCCACCGCGTTTGGTCGTGGCCACACAAGACCCCATTCAACGCATCGATCGGGCAGTGGCTACGGGGCAGCCTTTCAATTTAGCCTACAAGCCAGAGCACGTTGAGGTCATTCGACAAGGCCTGGTGGGCGTGGCCAAAGAGGGCACGTCTGCACGCGTCTTTGCCGGCACACCCTATCAAAGCGCAGGCAAAACCGGAACCGCCCAAGCGGTGACCATTGGCCAAAAAGACAAATACAACGCCAGCAAACTCGAAGAGCACCAAAGAGATCATGCTTTGTACATGGCCTTTGCGCCTGCTGAAAATCCACAAATAGCACTGGCCATTGTGGTCGAAAACGCTGGCTTTGGCGCTGCGCAAGCAGCCCCCATTGCACGCCGGGTGTTCGACTATTGGCTGCTGGGTGAGTACCCTAGTGTGGAAGATATAGAGGCCTCTCAAAAAGGATTGGCCGTGACGCCTGTTGGCGCCAAACGCCGCAAAGAAGATGTGCTGTTGATCAGCTCTGAGGGTGTCTCCACACCCATGGGCAAGCGCTGATCTTTGATGATTTTCAAATCTAAATGGCGTTCACAAGCAAGGGGCATTTGGATTCGCTCAACTCAACGAAGCTTTGACCAGCGCTTTCGAGAGGGTGTTGATGTATTGATGGCCTTGCGCTGTTAATTTGAGGTATTTTGAGCGCCTGTCTTCGGTCACGCTGGCCGTGTAGACATACCCCGAGCGGCGCAAAGCCATGAGGTGTTTGTGCAGGGTTGCGGGTGACGCAATGGCCTGATTTGAAAGCAGATCGCGAACTGTCAGAGGACTGCCCTGAAACTCATTGAGGGCAATCTCATCCAAGATCAAGCGAGGCAAATGACCTACTTTGGGAAAAGTGTCCGCAGCAGAGATTGCCTTCACCAAGTTCACAAAATTGATATAGGGGTTCACAAATGCTCCTTGAACTGCTGAACATTGAGGCCGACGATCTTTGCTTGATGAATTTTGGTGCGGCTGGCGGGGATCGAACCCACGACCCTTGGCTTCGGAGGCCAATACTCTATCCACTGAGCTACAGCCGCGCGTGATTCATTATTCTTAGTTGAATAAGATTATGGCATGGACCACCCAAATCATGTCAATTGCGTCGGAACGCATGGGCCTCGAGGTTATAATTTAAAGTTGATTCCGATCCATCGGACACAGTTCTATAGAGATTCATTGAGGACGCTATGAGCGACAACAGCCACGATCAAGCCCACGAAGACCACACTGGACCGGTCAAAACCCCCAAACAAATGTTGATGTTGAGTTTTGCCTCCTTCATCATCCCCGTTTTCATCATCATTGGCTTGGTTTACTACGTCACCTCAGGCAATAAAACTGCACCCGGTGGCGACACCGAGCGTGCCGTTGCAGAGCGAATCCAAAAAATTGGCATGGTCGAAGTTCGTGATGCCAACCGCCCCATGAAAGCCGGCCAAGAAGTTTACAAAGCTCAGTGTGCTGCTTGCCACGATGCTGGTGCGGCGGGTGCCCCCAAATATGCAGATGCGGGTGCCTGGGCGCCCCGCATCAAAACCGGATACGACGCATTGGTTAACTCAGCCCTCAAAGGCAAGGGCGCCATGGGTGCGCAAGGCGGCGGCGATTTCAGCGATCTTGAAATTGGCCGAGCTGTGGCTTACCTGACCGCTTCTGCTGGCGGCAAATTCAAAGAACCCGAAGCGCCTGCTGCCCCTGCTGAGAAAAAATAAAACAGCCTCATCATCCTCACAGTGGGGCTTCATTCAAAACCGCTCGATGCAAATCAGAGCGGTTTTTTATTGCCTGTCGCAGGACTCAAGCAATAAACAAATTTGGCTGGCAACTCATTTGACTGAATAGTTTCAAGTGGCCACAAATCAAGCGACAAACCTTCTGCGGCTTGCGCAACATCCAATGTGTGCAACAAACCAAAGCCCAAAGGGGTTTGAAAATATACCTTGCCTGCTTCGTCCGTCCAACAAGTTTGAGCCACCGTCTCTTCTCCGGTTTGCGAAGTCAACTTGAAATCGGCCGACAAGCGCCACACCCAAGGGGTTGCAGCCAACTCAACATACACACGCTGTGGGCCGTTCTGAAAAAACCATGCGCCTGAAGCATCTGCCGCATAGTTCCGGTGAATAAACTCAATCAACTTTTCGTGTTGCAACAAGGACCCCTTGCTGCCCGGCAAGCCACTTTGAAAACTGCCTCGCGCTTGTGACGCATCGTCCCTAAGGTACCAATGGCCACGTTCATCCAGACCCAGCCATCCATAGCAATGGGGTACGTTGGGCCATTTGGCCATGGCTTGTTTGACAATGTCGTCCATGGCCTTGATCTTAGTGGATGTGTTGCAAAAGCCATTGGCCGACTGCTTGCGGCATGACTTTCAAATGTCCGGGCACAGACCCTTTTGGGAAACCCACATGACCCCCTTCTGGTGGCTGCCACAGTGTGACTTGTCCGCTCACTTTGTCTTCAGTTGGCAAACTACTTGCAGGTATGAAGGGGTCATTTTGGGCATTCAATGCCAATGCAGGCACAGCAATCTGTTGCATGTGCGGTAGCGCAGAGGCTCGCTGCCAATAGTCCTCCGTATGCTTGAACCCATGCAAGGGCGCTGTGAACACATCGTCAAACTCATACAGGTCTTGCGCTGCCATTAATTTAGAAGCGTCAAAGAGTCCTGGATGTTGTTTTAATTTCGCCATGGCTTTGGGCTTCATGGTGCGTAAAAACATGCGTGTATAAACCTGCCGATTGAACCCTTCCCCAATGGCTTTGCCACTGGCACTCAAGTCCAATGGCGAACATATGGAGGCGACAGCAGACACCATTTTTTGAGCTGACTGTCCTTGCTCGCCCGCCCATCGCATCAACGCATTGCCACCCAATGAAACGCCTGCCGCCAACAAGCCAGGGCGATTTTCTGCGTCTACCCTTTGCTTAAATTGAGTTAACAAATGGTGAACCTCCTCATGGTCACCCGAATGGTAGGCCCGCGGTGCCAAGTTCAAAGTACCACTGCAACCCCGAAAGTGCGGTATGGCAATGTCACAACCGTTTGTCTTGCCCCAATCAGCAAAGGCCTGCGAATAGTGGCTGCCAGAAGAGCCTTCGAGGCCATGAAAAAGAACCAACAAGGGTCTTGGCAATGTGGGCGTTGGCATTTCGCAAAAGTCTACATCCACAAAATCTTGATCAGGGGTGGACCATCTTTCTCGGCGCCAGGTGGGAGGCGTCACTTCAAAACGGCGGGACCAAAGTGCTGACCAAATGGTTTGCAGATGGCCACCGGGCAACCAAAATGGTGCTGTGTAATCAGTCAATGCAACACCGAGCGTGTGGAAGATACTTCTGCGGGTGCAACAGGCGTACCGGGACTTGCATGGTGCGCCACCATGCGCCACCCTTGGGGCGTCTTGTGATAAACATTGGTGGCCACCACAAAGGCAGTTTGCGGTCCGTTGGCACCTAACACTTCAACCCGTTCCACCAAGTGATGCATGGCACTGGCCAAAGAGTCGACCTTGTGCACTTGTGTCGGCTGCGCTTGCACCGTGCCGTTGGCAAACATGGCTTCAAAGTTGGCGCGGATGGCGCCAGCGCCAATCAAACGCGGCCCACCCGGATGAACACACACAATTTCTTCTTCATCCGCCCAACATGCCATCAAGCGCTCAATGTCACCTTGTCTGAGGGCGTCATAAAACGCTGCTTCAACATCGTCAGGATTGCCACCCAATGTGGCGGCTTGAAGTTTGGCTTTGCGCATGGTGTCCTTAAAAACAAAAAACCCGGCGTTCGCCGGGTTTCAGAAAACTTGTCAGCGTGTTCAACGCCCACATTTTATTTTTTAGAGCGGAACTTGCGCAAGGCTGCCAGTTGCGCAGCAAACACTGCCAACTCACTTTGCGCACGTGCCATGTCGATTTCAGACTTGGCATTGCGAAGAGCGTCTTCTGCAGCAGACTTTGCTGCATTGGCTTTCTCTTCGTCCAAATCTTTACCGCGAATAGCAGTGTCTGACAACACAGTCACGTGGTCGGGTTGCACTTCCAAAACGCCGCCAGCAACGAAGACAAACTCTTCGGTGCCGTCGGCTTTTTCGATGCGAACTGAACCAGCCTTGATGCGTGAAATCAACGGTGTGTGACGGGGGTAAATGCCCAGCTCACCAGCTTCGCCAGGCAAGGCCACAAAACGGGCTTCGCCTGAGAAGATGGACTCTTCGGCACTGACCACATCAACGCGGATGGTGTTCATAGTTGTTCCTTGAAAAGGGTTGACGAAAACGGCTTACGCCATTTTCTTGGCCTTTTCGAAGGCTTCGTCAATGCCACCCACCATGTAGAACGCTTGCTCTGGCAAGTGATCGCACTCGCCGGCCACAATCATCTTGAAACCACGGATGGTTTCAGCCAATGGGACGTACTTACCAGGTGAACCGGTAAAGACTTCAGCCACGTGGAAAGGTTGTGACAAGAAACGTTGAATCTTACGGGCACGGGCCACGGCCAACTTGTCTTCAGGTGCCAAGTCATCCATACCCATAATGGCAATGATGTCGCGCAGTTCGCGATAGCGTTGCAAGGTACCTTGAACAGCGCGAGCAGTTTCGTAGTGGTCAATGCCCACAACCAAAGGATCGAGCTGGCGGCTGGTAGAGTCCAAAGGATCCACAGCAGGATAGATACCCAAAGAAGCGATGTCACGAGACAACACCACAGTGGAGTCCAAGTGAGCAAAGG
>JBIKJX010000151.1:0-5009 GCA_044360785.1 Limnohabitans sp. | reverse complement strand
ACCTGTGGCGCAAAGAGTGGCCGCCAGTTTTGCGCGCCAAGGGATGATGCAGCACCTTGAAGCCAAGCTGGTGCGCGTTGCATTGGGTGAAGTCGAAATAGCTTTGCCTTACGGCGACAAAGTGACGCAACAACAAGGCGGTTTTCACGGCGGTGCCATGGGTGCTTTGGCCGACATTGCAGGCGGCTATGCCGCACTCACAGTGGCGCCAGAAGGCATGGAAGTGACCACAGTGGAATACAAAATTAATTTTCTAAGCAGCAAACAGCAGGGTGAGTTGCGCGCTGTGGGCAAAGTGGTCAAAGGCGGAAAACGCATCATTGTGACCACCGCTGAAGTCTTCCACATCGATGCGAATGGCCAACAAACCTTGTGCGCTGTGATGCAACAAACCCTGGTGCCTGTGGCCCAAACGTATTGAATCAAAAAATTTTCGGAGAAAACAACATGAACATGCCCGGCTTGAATTTCCAATTGGGTGAAGACATCGATGCCTTGCGCGACGCTGTTCGCGATTTTGCGCAAGCTGAAATCGCACCACGTGCCGCTGAAATTGACCGTACCGATCAGTTCCCCATGGACCTGTGGCGCAAGATGGGTGAGGTGGGCGTGTTGGGCATTACGGTGCCAGAAGTGTATGGCGGCGCCAACATGGGCTACCTGGCGCACATGATTGCCATGGAAGAAATTTCACGCGCATCGGCCAGTGTGGGCTTGTCTTATGGTGCGCACAGCAATTTGTGCGTGAACCAAATTAAGCGCAATGGCACCGAAGCTCAAAAGCAAAAATATTTGCCCAAACTCATCAGTGGTGAGCACGTCGGCGCCCTGGCCATGAGTGAGCCAGGCGCGGGCTCAGATGTTATCAGCATGAAATTAAAAGCTGAAGACAAAGGCGGCTATTACTTGTTGAATGGCAACAAGATGTGGATTACAAACGGCCCTGACGCCGACACGCTGGTGGTGTATGCCAAAACCGAACCCGAAATGGGCGCACGGGGTGTGACGGCTTTCTTGATTGAGAAAAACATGAAGGGCTTCTCCATTGCGCAAAAGCTCGACAAACTGGGCATGCGCGGCAGTCACACAGGCGAGTTGGTTTTTCAAAATGTGGAAGTACCGGCTGAGAATATTTTGGGCGGCCTCAACATGGGCGCCAAGGTGCTGATGAGTGGTTTGGATTACGAGCGTGCTGTGTTGGCGGCCGGTCCTTTGGGCATCATGCAGTCGGTCATGGACAACGTTATTCCGTATATCCACGATCGCAAACAATTTGGTCAAAGCATTGGCGAGTTTCAACTCATTCAAGGCAAAGTGGCTGACATGTACACCGTGCTGCAAGCCGGCCGTGCGTTTTGTTATACCGTGGGCAAGAACTTAGACATGCTGGGCACAGACCACGTGCGTCAAGTTCGCAAAGACTGCGCCAGTGTGATTTTGTGGTGCGCCGAAAAAGCCACCTGGATGGCGGGTGAGGGCGTGCAAATTTTTGGCGGCAATGGTTACATCAACGAGTACCCCTTGGGCCGCTTGTGGCGCGATGCCAAGTTGTATGAAATTGGCGCCGGCACCAGCGAAATTCGCCGCATGCTCATTGGCCGTGAGTTGTTTGCTGAAACTTGCTGAGAAAATGTAGACATGACTTCAAAACACCTTTCGCATCTCTTTGACAATAACCGCAATTGGGCCGAGCGCATGGAGCGCGAGCAGCCTGGTTTCTTCAACCATTTGGCGCAACAGCAGTCGCCCAAATATTTATGGATTGGTTGTTCAGACAGCCGTGTGCCAGCCAATCAAATTACGGGCCTTGAGCCTGGCGAAGTATTTGTCCATCGCAACGTGGCCAACGTGGTGGTGCATTCAGATTTGAACGCGTTGTCGGTAATTCAATACGCCGTCGATGCCCTCAAGGTAGAGCACATCATGGTGGTGGGGCACTATGGCTGTGGTGGTGTGTTGGCTGCCACGCGAGGTGCGCGCATCGGTTTGGCCGACAACTGGCTGCGCCATGTGCAAGACGTACGCATGCGTCACCGTCAGCGATTGAACCATTTGCCGCAGCAGCAACTTGAAGACACCATGTGCGAGATGAACGTCATTGAGCAAGTGGGCAATGTGGCCATGTCAAACGTCATGCAAGACGCATGGAGTCGCGGTCAAAAGGTTGCGGTACACGGTTGGGTTTATGGCCTGAACGATGGGCTGGTCAAAGACATGGATGTCACTATGACCAATTCCAATGAAGTGGTCGATGTGTTTCGTCGCGCCTTCAAACGCTATCCGCGTGGCAGCTGATTTTTAAATTTTTGAATCTTTGAATTAGGAGCATTCCAAATGACAACACCTCACGATCCCGTCGTCATCGTTAGTGCAGCCCGTACACCCATGGGCAGTTTTCAGGGCGATTTTTCTGCATTGTCAGCCCATGATTTGGGCGGTGCTGCCATTAAGGCGGCTGTTGAGCGCGCCGCCAACGGTTCGCAGTTCAGCGCCGAGATGGTCACAGAAGTTTTGTTCGGCAATTGTTTGATGGCCGGTCAAGGCCAAGCGCCTGCACGCCAAGCTGGCTTTAAGGGTGGACTTCCCAAAAGCGCTGGCGCCGTCACCCTGTCCAAGATGTGTGGCTCTGGCATGCGCGCTGCCATGTTTGCACACGATATGTTGTTGGCCGGCTCACACGATGTGTTGGTGGCCGGTGGTATGGAAAGTATGACCAACGCGCCATACCTGATGCTCAAAGGCCGCGGTGGCTATCGCATGGGCCACGACAAAATTTATGATCACATGATGCTCGATGGTTTGGAAGACGCTTACGAAGCCGGTCGTTCTATGGGCACCTTCGGTGAAGACTGCGCTGCCAAGTACAGCTTTACACGTGCTGAGCAAGATGCCTTTGCCACCGCCAGTGTGGAACGCGCAAAAGCCGCCACCGCTTCGGGTGCTTTTCAAGCGGAAATTACACCCGTCACTGTCAAATCACGTGCCGGAGAAACCGTCATCAGCATCGACGAAGGTCCGGGCAAAGTCAAGCTCGACAAAATCACTTCTTTGAAGCCTGCCTTCAAAAAAGACGGCACGATCACCGCGGCTTCCAGCTCTTCCATCAATGATGGTGCAGCTGCTTTGGTCATGATGCGCCAAAGCACAGCCGACAAATTGGGCTGCAAACCTTTGGCGCGCATTGTGAGTCACGCCACCCACGCCCAAGAACCCGAGTGGTTCTCTACGGCGCCTGTGGGTGCCACGCAAAAAGCCTTGGCCAAAGCGGGCTGGCAAGTTGGCGATGTGGATTTGTGGGAAGTGAATGAAGCTTTTGCAGTGGTGCCCATGGCCCTCATGAAAGAGCTGAATGTGCCGCACGACAAAGTCAATGTGAACGGTGGCGCTTGTGCATTGGGCCATCCCATTGGCGCATCGGGCGCGCGCATCATGGTCACCCTCATTCATGCTCTCAAAGCGCGCGGCCTTAAAAAAGGCTTGGCCACTTTGTGCATTGGCGGCGGTGAAGGCACTGCCGTGGCCCTCGAAATTGTTTAAATAAATTTTGAAAAGAGCACCATGATTCTGTCGCCCGACCAAGAAATGATTCGCGATGCGGTCCGCGCATTTGCCAAAGAAGAGCTTTGGCCCCATGCGCCCGCTTGGGACAAGTCGCATGAGTTTCCCAAGGCTGCCCACAAAGGCTTGGCCGCATTGGGCGCTTATGGCATCTGTGTGCCCGAGTCATTGGGCGGTGCCAATTTGGACTACCTCACATTGGGCTTGGTGCTAGAAGAAATTGCGGCAGGCGATGGCGGTGTCAGCACCACCATCAGTGTGACCAACTGCCCCGTCAATGCCATCCTCATGCGCTATGGCAACAGTGCCCAACAACAAAAGTGGCTCACGCGTTTGGCGCAGGGCGAATTACTGGGTGCGTTTTGTTTGACCGAACCACATGTGGGCTCCGATGCGTCGGCACTGCGCACCACGGCCACGCGCAAAGGCGATGCGTATGTCATCAATGGCGTGAAGCAGTTCATTACCAGTGGCAAGCATGGTGACGTGGCCATTGTCATTGCGGTCACAGACAAGGGTGCAGGCAAAAAAGGCATGAGCGCTTTCATTGTGCCCACCGCGACGCCAGGTTATCAAGTGGCCCGTTTGGAAGACAAGCTGGGTCAACATTCGTCAGACACCGCTCAAATTAATTTTGAAAACTGCGAAGTGCCCGTTGAGAACTTGATTGGTCAAGAAGGTGAAGGTTACAAAATTGCGCTGTCCGCTTTAGAAGGCGGCCGCATTGGCATTGCGGCGCAAAGCATTGGGATGGCACGCAGCGCATTGGAGGTGGCCATTGACTATGCCAAGCAACGCGAAAGTTTTGGCACGGCCATTTTTAACCACCAAGCGGTGGGATTTCGTTTGGCCGAATGCGCCACACAACTCGAAGCTGCGCGCCAACTCATGTGGCACGCTGCCACTTTGCGCGACGCCAACTTACCGTGTCTGAAAGAAGCCGCCATGGCCAAATTGTTTGCCAGCGAAACAGCCGAAAAAGTGTGCAGCGCGGCCATTCAAACGCTGGGTGGTTATGGCGTGGTCAGTGATTTTCCAGTTGAAAGAATTTACCGCGACGTGCGTGTGTGCCAAATTTACGAAGGCACCAGCGACGTGCAAAAAATCATCATTCAAAGGGCCTTGGCTTGACCTTGCCAGCATCTGCAGACTGTCCTTGCGGTGGCGCGCCCACTGCACCAAAACGCAAGGGCGCGCAGGCGGCTTACGCAGACTGCTGCGGCCGATTCATCGCGCAAGGTCAATTGCCGCCCGATGCGCTGCATCTGATGCGCTCGCGTTATACCGCCTTTGTTTTAGAAAATGAAGCCTACTTGAAGCACACTTGGCAGGCCGCATTCCGACCCGACAGTGTTGAGTTTGATGTGGGTGCCAAGTGGTTGGGCTTGGACATCAAAGACTTTGTCAGCACGGGTCTGGCAGAGGGCAAGCAGACAGCCGAAGTTGAATTT
>JBIKJX010000150.1:0-5025 GCA_044360785.1 Limnohabitans sp. | reverse complement strand
CGGCCGCATGTCGAAAGATCCCAACCAACTGAAAGAAACTTTCAGTTGGTTGGCCATTGGGCCTTCTGTTTCAAATTTCATCGGCCCTTTCTTTGCGGGATTGCTGATTGATCATGCGGGGGCTGTTCCGGCCAATGCAGACGGGTTTAGAGCAGCGTTTATCATGCTGGCCGTCTTGCCCTTGATCGCTTGGTATTGCATCCGTTGGGTGCAAGAGCAGCCCATGGAGCCTGTCAACCCTGAGCACGCCAATGGACGTGTTTGGGATTTGCTAAAAGACCCGTTGATGCGGCGCTTGTTGTTGGTCAATTGGCTGCTATCTTCTTGCTGGGATGTCCATACTTTCGTGGTGCCCGTGTTGGGACATGAGCGCGGTTTCAGTGCCTCAGTGGTGGGTACCATCTTGGGATCGTTTGCAGTTGCCAGTGCGCTTATTCGGGTCATCTTGCCTTGGATTGCTCGAAGACTTCAGGAGTACCGTTTGCTGACGGGCGCCATGGTTTTAGCGGCTGTCATCTTTGCAATTTATCCATTTTTTGAGTTGCCATTCGCCATGGGCGTTTGTTCCGTCTGCTTGGGCTTGGTGTTAGGCGTAGTTCAACCCATGATCATGAGCACTTTGCACCAAATTACACCGGCTCACCGACAAGGCGAGGCACTGGGCTTGCGAATCATGGCCGTTAACGCTTCCAGCGTGGTCATGCCACTGATCTTTGGTGCGGCAGGCGCAGTGGCAGGCGTGTCAGCGGTTTTCTGGGTGGTCGGTGCAGGTGTTGGAGGTGCTTCGCCCTTGGCATGGCGGCTTCGACCGCGCAAGCCACATTAGGGGAGAGTCCCATCTGCTGTGGTTTTCATTTCGAGGTATTTAAGCGCTAGGCAACAGCTTTTGAATTTCTGCCCACGCTTCCTGTGGTGAATCCACATATTGAAAACAGGCCAAGTCACTTTTTGAAACAGTCCCAGAGGACACCATCCATTCGAAATCAATCAGGCGTTTCCAAAAGCTTGAGCCATACAGCAAGACTGGGGTTGGTTTGACTTTGCGTGTTTGAACCAAGGTCAGAATTTCAAACAGTTCGTCCAAAGTGCCAAAGCCACCAGGAAAAGCGATGAGTGCTTGCGCTCGCATGGCGAAATGCATTTTCCGAAGTGCAAAGTAATGAAATTTGAAACTCAGCTCGGGGGTGACATAGGGGTTTGGCTTTTGTTCATGCGGCAAAGAAATATTCAATGCCACCGAAGGTGCGCCAGACTCCATGGCGCCGCGGTTGGCGGCTTCCATAATGCCCGGGCCACCGCCTGTGCAAATGGTCAGGCGATCGGGTGCTGGCAGACTTTCGCATCCCTTTGAAACCAAACGCGCAAATGTTCTGGCAGCTTCGTAATAGGTGTTTGTTTCATCAAAACGAGCGCTTCCAAAGACCACAATCGTTTTTTTGATACCCGCCTCATCTAAAACAAGTTCTGGTTTGAGGAGTTCCAATTGGAAACGGATGCCGCGTGTTTCTGGTCGATTCAAAAACTCGGGATCATGGAAAGCCAAGCGATAGGCATTGGCTTCCGCATCTGATTCTTGAAGGTCTGAGTTTGATTGCATGCATTCATTGTGAACCAAGACATGCAAATTTGAAATAAAAAAAAGACCTCCGAAGAGGTCTTGATTGGCAGAGAGAAATTTCTCTGAGCGATTAGACGCGCTTGCGGTATTCGCCGGTGCGTGTGTCGATTTCGATCTTGTCACCTTGGTTAACGAACAAAGGTACGGGCACTTCAAAGCCTGTTGCAATTTTTGCGGGCTTGAGAACTTTGCCTGAAGTGTCGCCTTTGACGGCTGGCTCGGTCCAAGTAATTTCGCGCTCGACGCTGGTGGGCAATTCAACAGAAATGGCCTTGCCATCGTAGAACACCACTTCAACAGACATGCCGTCTTCGAGGTAGTTCATGGCATCGCCCATGTTGCCGGACTCCACTTCATATTGATTGAATTCGTCGTCCATGAAAACGTACATGGGATCGGCAAAGTAAGAGTAGGTGCACTCTTTCTGGTCCAAGATGACTTGGTCCATTTTGTCGTCGGCCTTAAAGACCACCTCGGTGCCCATGTTGCTCAGCAAAGCTTTGAGCTTCATGCGAACAGTGGCTGCGCCGCGACCGCCGCGGCTGTATTCGGTGCGCAAAACGATCATGGGATCTTTGCCTTGCATGATGACGTTACCGACGCGAATTTCCTGAGCTACTTTCATAAGGTGTCCAATGTTTTCCCAAAGCTCACGATTTTAGCCCTTTTCTGCCACAAATTGAAGCAGTTGACTTACCAAATCTGCTTGTTTCATCAATCGTTGGCGGGCATTCTGGACACATGCTTGCCAAGCCAGCAGGTCGATTTCAGGCAGGCTGCGCTGGGAAAGGCCGTTCCATGTCAGATGGAATTGGCGCAGACTGACTGGCGCATCTAGCCAGTCCAAAAAAGCGTTCAGTTTGGCGGCATGGGCACCATCGTCCTGCGGGTAAATGTGCCAAACCAATGCCTTACCAGCCCACAGAGCCCTGATAAGGGAGTCTTCGCCACGGACGAAGTTCAAATCGCATGCACGAAGCAAGTTGTCATAGTCAATTTGTGACAGTGGCGGAATTTTTTGATAGTTGGGCGGGTTTTCAGCGAAGGGCAGGCCGCCCAGTGCTTTGTCAAAAGCCAGCGCCCCTCTGCCATGCGCCACTTGCCATTCGTGCGCTGGCCGGTTGAAGGAGGACAACTGAAGCGCTTCCGACAAGGCGGCTGGTTCGTAGCAAAAAAGACTTGATTGGGTTGGCAGGGCAGCGTGGGGGTCGGTAGGTGCTGATGACGCTTCAGTCGGTTTCCAAGTGTTTGATTCTTCAAGGTATTTCTCACGAAGAAGACCGCCGGTCTTGGCTGTAAAGCCCGGGTAAAAAAACCACTTGGTTCGACCCTTCATGGGGCCACTCATGACGGGAGAGGGTAGGCGATGGCTGCGCTCTACATAAGATTCCGCGCTGAGGTATTCCAAATTGATCCAAACTGGCGCTTTGTCATGGGGCAACTTGGCTTGTTCACTTTGAAGAAAGTGGTCGGGGAGTTCGCAGCCAAATGCCTCAATCCAGACATGGGCGGCCTCAGCGGAAGGGCTCAAATCAGCATCCCAAGGCCTGACTTCGACTTCACCCTTGTCAAATTTGAGGTGTGCCCATCCCTCAGTATCGAGCTGGGCCTCTGGCGCCATCCATGCCAGCGCAGACGCATCATCGACCCACAGTCGGACGCGTTGCCCTCTGTCGGCCAAAAGGGTACACAAGCGCCAACACACCCCCAAATCTCCATGGTTGTCGATGACGCGGCAAAAAATGTCCCAAAGCATGCGTGATATTGTCGCGCGCTTCGAGACACAATAGCGCCCATGTCCAGCGTTCATCCAGAATCTTTGTTAGCCGAAGTGGCCGCACTCCCCAGTTTGCCGGGGGTGTATCGGTATTTTGATGCCGATGATCAGGTTTTGTATGTGGGCAAAGCGCGCAATTTGAAGAAGCGTGTCGGCAGCTATTTCCAAAAAGACCATGGTGGTACCCGTATCGGCCACATGGTGAGCAAAATTAGGCGAATGCAGACCACCGTGGTGAGGTCCGAAGCAGAGGCTTTGTTGCTGGAAAACAATCTGATCAAAACATTGAGCCCAAAGTTCAATATTTTGTTCAGAGACGACAAAAGCTATCCCTATCTCAAAGTGTCGGGCACAGGTTCACATCGTCAGAAAGAAGCAGTCCCGCCATCGTCTGACAGACCTAATGTTAAGCCTGACAATTATTCGCGCATTGCCTACTACCGTGGGGGCGTAGAAAAAAAACATCGGTACTTTGGTCCTTACCCCAGCGCCTGGGCTGTCAAGGAAACAATTCAACTTTTGCAAAAAGTATTCAGGCTCAGAACCTGCGAAGACACTGTTTTTGCCAATCGGACACGACCCTGTTTGCTTTATCAAATTAAGCGTTGTTCAGGGCCATGTGTTGGTATGGTTTCGGTTGAGCAATACGCCGAGGACGTGTCGCAGGCAGAGGCATTTTTAAAAGGAGAAACGCAATCTGTTCTGAAGGCCATGGAAGCCCGAATGATGGCGCACTCCGACAAACTTGAATTTGAATTGGCTGCAGAAGTGCGCAATCAAATGACGGCTTTGTCACGTGTTTTGCATCAACAGTCTGTCGACAATGTGACCGAAACCGACGTCGATATTTTGGCTGTGAAAGTCCAAGGTGGACGGGCTTGCGTCAATTTGGCCATGGTCCGGGGTGGTCGTCATTTAGGCGATCGACCCTATTTTCCGTCCCATGTGGAGGATGGTCATGCCATTGGCGTCATGGCTTTAGAAGACGATGCAGAGACGGTCATTCAAAGTATGGAAGTCAAAGTGTTGGAGGCATTCATTGCTCAGCACTACCTCAGTATTCCTGTGCCAGCGGTTTTGATTACCAGCGAAAAAATCAACCCTAAGGTGATTGATGCCATTACTTCTCAGTCCAGCATCAAGGTTTCTGCAGTTCACAACCCACGAGAGCAAAGACGCTCTTGGCTGGAAATGGCAGAAAAAAATGCAGCCATTCAATTGGCCAGGCTGTTGGCAGAGGAGGGTTCACAACAAGCCAGAACCAGGGCCTTGGTTGAAGCGCTTGATTTGGCGCCCGATGACATTGATGCATTGCGCATGGAGTGTTTTGATATTTCGCACACCTCGGGCGAGGCCACTCAGGCTTCATGTGTGGTTTTCCAAAATCACAAAATGCAAAACAGCGAATACCGACGCTACAAAATTGAAGGCATCACGCCAGGCGATGATTACGCTGCCATGCGACAAGTCTTAATGCGCCGCTATGGAAAAGTGGCTGAGGCCTTGCAATCGGGTGAAGTTAATCAGAAAGTCCGGATGCCCGATGTGGTTTTGATCGACGGCGGAAAAGGGCAGGTGTCAATGGCCAAAGAAGTCTTTGAATCATTGGGACTTGACCTTGCATTGATTG
>JBIKJX010000149.1:0-5035 GCA_044360785.1 Limnohabitans sp. | reverse complement strand
CTTTGAATTATTTCAAGGCCTTGAAACGCACGCGCTTGGGCTTAGCGCCCTCCTCGCCCAAACGTTTCTTCTTGTCGGCTTCATATTCTTGATAGTTGCCATCAAAAAACACCCATTGGCTATCGCCTTCGGCGGCCAAGATGTGTGTGGCAATGCGGTCCAAGAACCAACGGTCGTGGCTGATCACCATGACCGAGCCTGCAAACTCAAGCAAAGCATCTTCCAATGCGCGCAAGGTTTCAACGTCCAAGTCATTGGAGGGCTCGTCCAGCAACAACACGTTACCGCCTTCGATCAGTGTTTTGGCCAAGTGCAAACGACCGCGCTCACCACCAGACAACATGCCCACTTTCTTTTGCTGATCGCCACCATTGAAGTTGAAGCGACCGCAATAGGCACGGCTGGGCATTTGGAATTTACCCACGGTCATGATGTCCAAACCGCCAGACACATCCTCCCAAACGGTTTTTTCATTGGACAAGTCATCGCGGTTTTGATCGACAAATGCCATCTTGACGGTTTGGCCGACTTTGATCGTGCCGCTGTCAGGTTGCTCTTTGCCTGCAATGAGTTTGAAGAGCGTAGATTTACCAGCACCGTTCGGACCAATGATGCCGACGATGGCACCCGCAGGAACTTTGAAACTGAGGTTGTCGATCAGCAAACGATCGCCAAAGGATTTGCTGACATTGGTGAATTCAAACACCTCATTGCCCAAACGCTCGGCCACAGGAATGAAAATTTCCTGTGTTTCATTGCGTTTTTGGTAATCGTAATCGCTCAATTCTTCGAAGCGTGCCAAACGCGCCTTGCTCTTAGCTTGGCGGCCTTTGGGGTTGGAACGCGCCCATTCCAATTCCTTTTTCATGGCCTTGGTGCGAGCGTCTTCAGTGCGTTGCTCTTGCTCCAAGCGGGCTTCTTTTTGTTCGAGCCAAGTGGAGTAGTTGCCTTTGTAGGGAATGCCATGACCTCGGTCAAGTTCCAAAATCCACTCAGCCGCATTGTCCAAGAAATAACGATCGTGGGTAATGGCCACCACAGTCCCTGGGAAGCGTTGTAAGAACAACTCGAGCCAGTCCACACTTTCTGCGTCCAAGTGGTTGGTGGGCTCGTCCAACAACAACATATCGGGTCGGCTGAGCAACAAACGGCACAAGGCGACTCGACGTTTTTCACCGCCCGAGAGCTTGCCAATGACGGCATCCCATGCCGGCAAGCGCAGCGCATCTGCCGCAATTTCGAGTTGGTGATCGGAGGCATCGCCCGCTGTCGAGATGATGGCTTCCAATTTGGCTTGTTCAGCAGCCAGCGCATCGAAGTCGGCGTCTTCTTCAGCGTAGGCTGCGTAGACCTCTTCTAGGCGTGCTTGCGCAGCCTTGACTTCGCCCATCCCACCTTCTACCGCTTCGCGGACGGTTTCATTGGGGTCCATCTGTGGCTCTTGGGGCAGGTACCCAATTTTGAGTCCCGCCATGGGAATGGCTTCGCCTTCAATTTCTTTGTCGATGCCAGCCATGATTTTCAGCAAAGTCGATTTGCCAGAACCATTCAAGCCGAGCACGCCAATTTTGGCGCCTGGAAAAAAGCTGAGAGAAATGTCTTTGAGGATGTGACGCTTGGGCGGCACGATCTTGCCGACGCGGTTCATAGAAAAAACGTATTGGGCCATGACTGGGATGCTCTTAAAAGGGATAGGGAATTTGTTTTTTCCGGAATGGAAAAGATTATTTCCCGAACGCCCAATTATCCCTGTCTTTGGGGGTGCCCTCTACCCTTTCTGCCCCCTAAAGCTTTGAAATTAGAGGACTCGATCGCCCGATTGACCGCTTCGGCCTGAAAATTGGACCAGGGCGTCTTGAATTTCGAGCCCAATTCGGGCTGATCGACCACCATACACCTCCGCTTTGAGCCAATTGGCTTCCGTCTCTAACTCTTCTGCCGATTTGACAGCGGTCGACCACACTCTGGCTTCAGCGTCCCAGCGGTAACCTCGGGCTTTGAGCTTGTCCTTGGTCTCAAAGGGTGAGCCAAAAGCTTTGACCACCGTACGTGCGTTTTCTGCCGCCTTGAAAAGCTGCAGAAGCCCGTTGCTGCTTTGCGCTGGCTTGTCTGATTGAAGAGAAGAAGACAAAACGCGAAGCAAGGCATGGCAGTCAACTTGCGCACGGTGCGCATCGTAAAACCACCCAAACTCGCTGCACAAAAACTCAAGTTTGGCAGAGCCCAAGCCTTGGGCTTTCCAATTGATGCCCTGAAAGGAACAAGCCCAGGGCTTGTGCTCAAAGACTTCCAATCGTCTTTCAACAAAGGGCCGATCAAAGCTGGCGTTGTGGGCCACGATCAAGTCTGCGCGTGACACCATGTCTTGAATCGCGAATTCGTCTAGCGATTGACCCTTGACGTCTTTGTCGGTAATGCCAGTGAGCTTGATGATTTCTGGGGGGATGGGAAATTTTGGATCTTCAAAACCTTCAAACACCTCAACTTGTCCAACAGGCTTGCCTGTTTGCAAATCGACATCGACGGCCAACATGGCCAATTCGATGATTTTTTCTGCACGCGAATCCAGACCCGTGGTTTCGGTGTCCAAAATTAAAACGCGCTTGGTAGGGCCGCCTGTGCCTTTTCCAAAATCCAAAATAGGCACCAAGCGACGCTTGACTTTGTAATCGGGGTGCGCCGAAAGTTGGTCGGCCATGTCGTCAAAATTCATGTTGTGCTCATTGGGTTCTGGTTGGGTCAGTTAGTGCGCTTATTTTGACCGATGAAACAAGCCATCAGCCAAACCACCACTTCGGGTGACACGATGACCGACAGCACTGAACAAAACAGAAGGATTGGGGAGCCACCAACTGAGTCGCGTTTTGGCTCTGGTGACACCCGTATACAGCAGCTCTCTGGTCAGTACAGGAGCCTCTCGATCGGGCAAGACCATGAGTACGTGGTCGTATTCAGAGCCTTGTGATTTGTGCACTGTCATTGCCCACACTGTTTCGACACCTTCCAAACGAGAGGGCAAAATCCAACGAACGCCACCTTGGCCATCTGGAAAAGCCACCCGCAAGCCTTGTGTTGTCGGTAGGCATTGGCCAACATCGCCATTCATGAGGTTCAAGTGATAGTCATTGCGGGTGACCATGACGGGTCTTCCAATAAACCAAGCATTATGGACATTTGGGGACTGATGGCTTTTTTCACGGCTTGAGACAAGCCCAAGCGCGACGGCGATGCGTTCGTTCAAAGCTTGAACGCCCCATGCACCTTGCCTGAGGGCACACAGCACCTGAAATTGACTGAAACTGTTGAGTAACTCTAGCGCTAGCGAGTTATCGCAGACATTGCCAGCCTCTTGCAAAGGCTTCAAGAGCGCAAGCCAATGGCCCCATCCATTTTGCAGTGACTTGACCACATTGGGATGCAATTGACCTTGCGGTCTGTCGCGCCATGCCGCTGGCCAACGTTGAATTTCGAAACTTGCGCTGGAGGACAATGAGTCGGCATCTGGTAAGGCTTGCCAACAAGCCTTGAGCGCTTCTTGTTGACCCTCATTGATCAACTTAGCCCATTGACCGATGGCACTGTCGGCATGAAAGCGCCTGCTGATATGCAGCACCGCTGTTTGCGCTGTCAATTCGTAGGCTTTTGCAGTGTGCGCTTGCGTGTTGCTGTCAGATTGCGCAGCACCTTCACACAACTGAGACCAAACGGCACCCGCTTCCACAGAAGCCAACTGGTCTTTGTCACCCAACAAAACCAAACGCGCATGGGGCGGCACACAACGCAAGAGGCGGGCCATCAACTCCAAGTCAATCATGGACGCCTCGTCTACGACGACCAAGTCTGTTGGCAGGATGGAGGCAGGCCTTGCCGTGGCATCGGGGTTGTACTGCAACAGTTGATGCAGTGTGACCGCTTGGGTGGGAATACCCTCTTCCCAGCCCTTAGGCAAGTGGGTCAAAGCCAACTGGATGGCTGTGCTCAAACGACTCGCGGCCTTGCCTGTGGGTGCGGCCAAATGAATGCGCAAAGTTTGGTTTGTATCCCGCGCTGCTCGCTGTAGCAGTGCGAGCAAGCGAACCACTGTGGTGGTCTTGCCAGTGCCCGGGCCGCCCGTGATCAATGTAATCCCTGCACGCAAAGCTTTGGCACAAGCAATGCGTTGCCAATCAATTTCTTGATTGACTGTGCCAAACAAGGCGTCCAATTTTTCTTCCGTGTCTTGAGGCACATCAAAGTGCGTGGCTAAGCGTGACTGTATGGCCGCTTGAATGGTTTGTTCGGCTTGCCATGCGCGTCTTAAATAAATTCGCTTAGGCTGGCCATCTGATTGGGTAGAGACCACCATGGGTGAATGGTCACCCTTGGCCCATGGGATCGTTTTAGCCGCCTCGGTCCAGGGGGTCAATTGCTGAGGGTCTGTCGATAGCGTGTTCAGATCCAAGCACGCATGGCCAAGTCCCATTTGATGGCTTACCAACAAAGCCAACTGATCGTGCAAAGGGTTGGTACTGTCCAGATGTGATTTTAGAAATTTGAGCCATGCCACATCCAAAGCTGTCCAAGACCCTGCCAATAAGTCAGGGGGTATGAACACCAAATTGTCAGATTGGTGTGCGATGGGTTGAAGGCTCATGGCATGACTCCAGACAGCATGCCAGGCGCGTTTGAAGTCACGTTTGCTGTCACGTTTGCAGGCTGCCGCGTGGTGAATGCCTCGTCCAGCGATTGGATGAGTTCGAATGAGGGCTTGTTGAAATACACACCCTGCCCCATTTGGTCGATGCCACGCAAATACAGATAGATGGCGCCACCCATGTGTTGTTCGTAGTTGTAATCTTTTAAACGGGCCTTTAAGAGACGGTGAACAGCCAAGATGTACAGCGTATATTGCACTTCATATCGATGGCTTAGCATGCTGCCCTCGATGCTGCTTGGCGTGTAGTCGGGTAACTTGTTGGACTTGTAATCTAGGACGAAATATTGGCCTTGGTGTTCGAATACAACATCCATGAAACCCGTGAGCAAACCATTCAAC
>JBIKJX010000147.1:0-5038 GCA_044360785.1 Limnohabitans sp. | reverse complement strand
CAGGTGTATTGCTCCGAAGATTTGGGTGCGTTTTATTTAGACGTGTTGAAAGACCGCCTTTACACCAGCGCACCCAAGTCTTTGGCACGTCGCTCTGCGCAAACAGTGCTTTACCGCATCACTCACGCCATGCTGCGCTTGATGGCGCCCTTCTTGAGCTTCACAGCCGAAGAAGCATGGCAAACCTTTGGCAGTTCAGAATCCATTTTCATGGAAACCTACAGCGACTTGGGTACGCCCGATGACGCGCTGTTGGCCAAGTGGGCGCGCATCCGCGAAATTCGCGATCAAGTGAACAAAGACATTGAAGCCTTGCGAGCCGATGGCAAAGTGGGCGCCTCTTTGCAGGCCGCCGTGACTTTGCAAGCAGGCCCTGAAGATCATGCCCTGTTGGCCAGTTTGGGCAATGACTTGAAGTTTGTATTCATCACTTCTCAACTTAATTTGGAAGCCGGCGATAGCTTGGCTGCCAAAGTGGCCGTGAGCGAAGAGACCAAGTGCGAACGCTGCTGGCATTACGCCCCTGATGTGGGTGTCAATCCTGCACACCCGACTCTGTGTGGGCGATGCGACAGCAATTTGCATGGCGAGGGCGAGAAGCGTTTGTTCGCTTGATTCGGATGGCCAACAACAAAAGTGCTTTCAAATCTGGGGCGGGTGTCTGGCTTTGGTTGGGCATTGCCCTTATCACGCTTTTGTTAGACCAACTGACCAAAATTGCAGTGGTGGGTGCGTTCCAATTGGGTGAGACTTTGCCCATCACGTCTTATTTCAATTTGGTCAGGGTACACAATCCCGGCGCAGCGTTTTCTTTCTTGGCAGATGCAGGCGGCTGGCAGCGATGGTTCTTCACGGGGCTGGGCATTGTGGCTGCGTGTGTCATGGTTTATCTGTTGAAAATGCACACGGGCCAAACCTTGTTTTGTTTGGCCTTGTCCTTGTTGTTGGGAGGTGCCGTTGGCAATGTGATTGATCGCTTGCTCTACAGCCATGTCATTGACTTCTTGGATTTCTACTACGGTACGTGGCACTTTCCAGCTTTCAATGTTGCCGACAGCGCCATTTCGGTGGGTGCCGTATTGCTGATCTTGGATGAGTTGCTGCGCGTGCGACGCGCACGATAACGACCCCTGTGCATGAATGAAAAAAGGCATCCGAGGATGCCTTTTTTTTGATGCAATTGAAACTTACAAAGTCAGGATGGTGCAACCTGTTGTTTTGCGCGCTTCCAAAGCTTTGTGGGCTTCTTGAACTTGTGCCAATGGGAAAGTTTGGTCAATGTTAATTTTGACTTTGCCACTTTGCACCACCGCAAACAAATCGTCGGCCATGGCTTGGGTGCTTTCGCGCGTGGTGATGTGGCTGAACAAAGTTTGACGCGTGACGTACAAAGAGCCTTTGACGCCCAACACGCCTGGCGCAAAGGGAGGCACGGGGCCAGATGCATTGCCAAAGGTGGCCATCAAACCAAAGGGGCGCAAGCAATCCAATGATTTTTCCCAAGTGTCTTTGCCAACGGAGTCGTAGACAACTTTCAAACCTTTGCCACCCGTGATTTCCTTCACTCGCGCCAAGAAATCTTCCGAGCTGTAGTTGATGCAATATTCGGCACCGTTGGCAAGGGCCAGTTGGCACTTGGCATCGGAGCCCGCAGTGCCAATCATGCGGAAACCCAAAGCCTTGCCCCATTGGCAAGCAATGAGGCCCACGCCACCTGCCGCTGCATGGAACAAAACATGGTCACCGGCTTGGAGGCCTTCTGCAGGACGTGTTTTCATGAGCAGGTATTGCGCTGTCAGGCCTTTCAGCATCATGGCGGCGCCTGTCTCAAAAGAAATGTCGTCAGGCAATTTGCAAACGCACTTGGCAGGCATCACACGCTCTTCGCAGTAACTGCCTGGTGGTTGGCTGGCATAGGCTGCGCGATCGCCCACCTTGAGGTGCGTGACACCCTCACCCACCGCCTCCACAATGCCCGAGGCTTCCATGCCCAATTTAAGGGGCATGGGCAAAGCGTACAAACCACTGCGCTGGTAAACGTCAATGAAGTTCAAACCAATGGCTTTGTGACGAATGCGAATTTCACCGGGGCCAGGTTGGCCCACTGTGACATCCACCAATTTGAGTTGCTCTGGACCACCGTGCTGGTCAATTTGGACTGCTAAGCTCATGAAAGTCTCCGAAAAATGATCGTCAATGAAAATCAGTACAAGCTCGACTTTGCCACGAAATGCGTTGCCCTGCGTGACAGTCACGTTATTCCGATGGGGTTAAAGTCGCCCGCATGACACAAAAACTCTCTCTGGGCACGGCCTTGATGCTGACTGTGCCCCCACTGCTTTGGGCAGGCAATGCAGTGGTTGGCCGATTGGTCAGTGATTTAGTGCCACCCATTACGCTGAATTTTTTGCGCTGGTTGATTGCTTTCTTCATTTTGTTGCCACTGGCTGTCAAGCTGCTCAAACCTTCCAGCCCCCTGTGGCCCTCATGGCGACGCTTTGCTGTCTTGAGTTTGTTGGGTGTCGGCTGCTACAACGCCCTTCAATACTTGGCATTGCAAACCTCTACGCCATTGAATGTGACTTTGGTGGCAGGCAGCACTCCCGTTTTCATGTTGGTGATTGGGGCTGTGTTTTTCAAGACACCGGTGAGAGCTGCGCAGTGGACTGGCGCAGCACTGTCTATCGCAGGTGTGATGGTTGTTTTGTCCAGAGGGGATTTTCAACAACTCATGCAAGTCAGCTTTGTGGTGGGTGACCTCTACATCTTGTTGGCAACCTTCTGTTGGGCGCTTTACAGCTGGCTCTTGAGTCAGCGCAACGAGCCCGAAGAAATTCGCAACAACTGGGCCTTGTTTTTGATGGCGCAAGTCATCTTTGGTTTGGGCTGGGCCGGCATGTTCACCGGCGCTGAATGGGCACTGACAGACGCACACATTGTCTGGGGACCGCCCCTCTTTTTAGCCCTGGCCTTTGTATCGGTAGGGCCCGCAGTCTTGGCATATCGCTGCTGGGGTTTGGGCGTGCAAACAGCAGGGCCTGCGGTGGCCGGATTTTTCTCCAACCTCACGCCGCTGTTTGCAGCCATCATGTCCAGCGTGTTCTTGGGCGACTTGCCCAAGGTTTATCACGCCTTGGCTTTTGCACTCATTGTGAGCGGCATTGTGGTGTCGTCTCGCCGCTCTGACTGATGCCAATCAGTAGGTGCCGGGGTAAGCACCGCCGTCTGTCAACAAATTTTGACCAGTGATGTAAGACGCTTGCTGACTGCAAAGAAACGCACACAAGGCACCAAACTCTTGAGGTGTTCCGTATCTGCCTGAAGGGATCACAGCTTGTTGCTGAGCGCGGACTTCAGCCACAGTTTTACCTGTTTTTTGCGCAGTGGCTTCCACCGTGGTGCGAATGCGGTCGGTGTCAAATTTGCCAGGCAAGATGTTGTTGATGGTGACGCCCTGCGCTGCAATTTTGGTTCGGGCAACACCCGCGACAAAACCCGTCAAACCACTGCGTGCGCCATTGGACAAGCCTAAAATATCAATGGGTGACTTAACCGAACTGGAAGTGATGTTGACGATGCGCCCAAAGCCGCGCGCCGCCATGCCATCGACGGTGGCTTTGATCAACTCAATGGGTGTGAGCATGTTGGCGTCCATCGCTTTGATCCAAGCTTCACGGTCCCAATTGCGAAAGTCGCCTGGGGGTGGGCCGCCCGCATTGGTGACCACAATGTCAAAGTCTTTGCCGGGTCCACCAGGTGCTGAGAACAAGGCTGCACGACCTGCTTCGGTGGTGATGTCAGCGGCCACGCCAATGAGCGTGACACCCGGTGCTTCCTTTTGCAAATCTGTCACAGATTGATTCAAGGCTTCGGCGCCACGCGCCACCATGACGACATTGACACCTTCCAATGCCAATGCACGCGCACAACCCCAACCCAAGCCCTTGCTTGCGCCACCGACCAATGCCCATTTGCCTTTGATACCTAAGTCCATGTTGACTCCTCCAAAATTGAAAATGAAATGTACTAAATTATTCGAGCACTTTGGGTGTTTGCGTGACCCAAAAGACCCCACCCAACACCAAGGCGGTTCCTGCCAAAATCCAAATTGTGAACGGTTCGTTCAAAAAGAAAAAACCCATTGTCAGTGTTGACATCGGGCCAATCATGCCGACTTGCGAAGTGAGTCCGGCGCCGATGCGTTCGATGGCCATCATGATCATTAAGACGGGCAAAACAGTACAGGCTGTTGCATTCAACATTGAAAGACCAATGACCTCAGGTGCCACATGAAGGGCCGAAAAGGGCTTGAGTAAAACAAACTGCAAAATGCAAAAAAAACATGCCACAGTGGTTGCCAAACCGGCCAATCGCAATGACCCCAAACGCTGCACCAACTGTCCGCTGTAACTCAAGTAAATGGCGTAAGTCACGGCACTCAAAAAGACCAAAGTTGCACCCAAAAATACATTCTCACCGACCAATGAAATCTCGTGACCAAACACCAACAAGACGCCGCTGTAACTGACCGCCATGGCAACGCCTTGTCTGTGCGTGATTTTTCTTTTGTACAAGACCCAACCCAGGATCAAGACCAAGGTGGGATTGAGATACAGAATCAGCCGTTCAAAAGATGCGCTGATGTATTGAAGTCCTAAAAAATCAAGATAACTTGAAAGGTAATAACCCGAAAAACCCAAGCCCAGTACACCCCACACATCGCGTCTTGTCAGAGGGGCTTGGCCGCGTCCGGCCCACCAAGCCAACAACAAGAAAAAAGGCATGGCAAACAACATGCGAAACATCAACAAGGTGATGCTATCGACGCCGTATTGGTATGCCAATTTGACAATGATGGCCTTGCCGCTGAACGCAATGGCGCCTGCCGCCGCCAGCAGCAAGCCTGAAGTCAATCGAGAGGCTTGAATGGATGTCAAAAGCCTGCTGCCAAACCATCACGCCTTGGATCTGATGCGGCCACATACCCTTCCACTTTGGGGTTACCCATGCGCCAGATAAATTGGCCTGCACCAAAGTC
>JBIKJX010000148.1:0-5038 GCA_044360785.1 Limnohabitans sp. | reverse complement strand
AACTCAGGTTTTGAATTTCCTAGCAACCAACGAATCACCGTTAACTTGGCGCCCGCCGATCTGCCCAAAGACTCGGGTCGCTTTGACCTGCCCATTGCTTTGGGCATTTTGGCCGCCAGCGAGCAAATCGACGGCAGCCAATTGAAACACTTTGAATTTGCTGGGGAACTGTCTTTGTCAGGCGCCTTGCGGCCGGTCAAAGGGGCGTTAATCATGGGTCTTGCCATGCACCAACAACCCCAAGGGCGGGGCTTGGTGCTTCCGCCTGGAAGTGCAGAAGAAGCATCTCTGGTGCCGAATGTCATTGTTTATAGAGCTGCCCATTTAAAGGATGTGGCAAGTCAGTTTGCAATTCCTGGGGCAAAACACCATGACCTCAACCCGGCAGAAGGACAAGGCTGGGCAAGGCTAGCGCCTAGAAATTTGCCAACGCCAGCATCCCAAGAAACACTGGACATGGCCGATGTCAAAGGCCAAGCGGGTGCAAAACGTGCGCTTGAGATAGCGGCCGCGGGCGGCCACAGCTTGTTGATGATGGGTCCGCCAGGCTCAGGCAAATCCATGCTGGCGCATCGTTTCTCAGGACTGCTGGGGCCCCTCAATATGACGGAGGCCTTAGAAGCCGCATCGATTGCCAGTCTTGCGGGTGGGTTTGATCTTGCGCAATGGTCACGTCGCCCCACACGGCATCCACACCATTCAGCCAGTGCCGTGGCCTTGGTGGGAGGGGGATCACCACCTCGGCCAGGAGAAATTTCTTTGGCACACCATGGCGTTTTATTTCTCGATGAGCTTCCGGAGTTTCCAAGGTCTGCATTGGAGGCCATGCGCGAGCCACTTGAGTCGGGCAGCGTCACCATTTCGCGCGCAGCCATGCGGGCTGAGTTTCCCGCGAGGTTTCAATTGATTGCGGCGATGAATCCTTGCCCTTGTGGCTACGCGGGACAAATCAGGCAGGCCGGGCAAAAGGGTTCGGTATGCCGATGCACGCCCGATCAAGTTCAACGGTACATGCGCAAAATTAGCGGGCCACTCCTCGATCGAATTGACTTGCACATTGAGGTGCCAAGTCAAGATGTTAAGTTTCTGATCCAATCGACTGCGGCAGAATCAACAGACGCCATCAGAGCGCGTTGCCTTGAAGCGAATCAGATGGCCAAGCAACGTCAAGGGTGTGCCAATCAAGCCCTGAATGGTGCATTGCTCGCCCAACATTGCGCGTTGTCGGCCGAATCAGCGGCCTACCTGCTTCAAATTGCGACTCATTTTGGATGGAGCAGTCGAAGCACGCATCGGGTTTTGAAAGTGGCCAGAACCATCGCTGATCTTTCCAGCAAACAAGCCATTGAAATGCCACATTTGGCTGAGGCCGTTCAATACAGAAGACCCTTAGAAGCAGACCGATAATGGCGGCATGCGCCAATTCAGGACCCTTGGGAAAACAGCTGAAGCCAATGATGAAGTGCCTTCTTTAGGCCCTTTTGCTGTTTGGCTGTCGTGTGCCCAACTCATCACATGGGGCAGCGTTTTCTACACCTTCTCATTGCTGATGGGCCCCATCGAGCGGGAATTAGGTTTGAGTCGCGCAGAGTCTTCCTTGGCGTTCAGCTTAGCGTTGCTGGCTGACGGATTGATGGCTTATCCCGTGGGTCGTTGGATTGACCAAGGCCATGAACGCAGGGTCATGGCGTGGGGCTCAGCATGGGTTGGGGCATGCTTGTTGGCGCACAGTTTCATCGACTCATTGAGTGGCTTTTATGTGGTTTGGATGGCCCTCGGTTTGGGCATGTCGGCCACGCTCTATGCACCGGTGTTTGCCGTTGTAACGCGCAGATTCCCCAACGACTTTCGACGGGCCATCATCATCATGACCTTCTTGGGCGGCTTGGCCAGTACCGTCTTTATTCCCCTTTCTTCTTGGCTGATTCAAGCATTGGGCTGGCGTCATGCCTTGTGGGTATTGGCTTTGTTGCAGTGGCTGATTTGCCTGCCTTTGCATGCATGGTTTTTGAAAGGTGCGCCTCAAAACTTCAACGCTTCAAAGTCGAATCCTTTGCCACACATTGATTTGAACGAAAAAAAGAAACCAGCCATCGGTGTGCATTTAAAACGTCCACCCTTTTGGCTGCTGGCTGGGTTCATGTTGATGACCGCGATTGTGAGTTCTGCGCTGCCCGCTCACATGGTGAGCTTGCTTGAAGAGGCCCACATGTCACCAGCATGGGTGATTGCCATACCCGCCTCGATCGGCGTCATTCAGGTCTTGGGGCGACTTTTGTTGTTTGTTTTTGAAAAACATTTGGACGTTCATGCGGCCAACAAATGGATTCCCTGTTTGGTGCCATTGGGCTTGGTTTTTTTAGTCGCTGGCGGCTTGGCCACTTGGGCGGCATTGTTGTTTGTGATTTTTTATGGGCTGGGCAACGGCCTCAACACCATCGTCAAAGGCACAGCAATGGCGCAATATGTGAGCCGAGAACATGTGGGTCAACTCAATGGCCTGTTGGGTTTGCCTTTGGCCATGGGCCGCGCCATTGCACCTTGGGCTTTGGGATTGATGTGGACCACCGAAGATGGCTACACCATCGGCTTGCGCTGGCTGCTACTGGTGGGCCTGATCGGTGTGGGGTGTTTGTGGTGGGCACAAAAGAGTGCCCTTTCCAACGCACAACATTGAGCGCCTACAAGTTGGGCGCCAGCAGTCGCTGAATGTCAGACACGTTCAAGTTCTGACGCTTGGCCAAATCTTGTACTTGGTCTTCACTGACTTTGCCCACATTGAAGTATTGGCTGTTCGGGTGCGAAATATAAAAGCCTGACACGCTGGCAGCGGGCGTCATGGCCAAACTTTCTGTGAGACCCATGCCGATTTCCTCGCATTGCAACAGTTCAAACATTTGCTTTTTAACTGAATGGTCTGGGCATGCAGGGTAGCCTGGTGCTGGCCTGATGCCCTGATATTTCTCGGCAATCAAATCGTCCAGCGATGCACTCTCTGTTGGCGCATAGCCCCACAAATCTTTGCGCACTCGCTCATGCATGCGTTCTGCAAAGGCTTCTGCAAATCGATCGGCCAAGGCCTTGAGCATGATGGCGCTGTAATCGTCATGGGCGGCTTCGAAAGCTTGCTCACGTTTTTCGACACCAATGCCTGCTGTAACAGCAAACACGCCAACATAGTCTTGCAAGTTTGTACGTTGGCCCTGTGCATCCAGCAATGGGGCCACAAAGTCTGCCAAGCACCGGCTGGGTTTGCCACTTTGCTTTTCAGTTTGTTGGCGCAGACCATGCCAGGTCAGTACTGGCGATTGGCGTGACTCATCGGCATACAAAGCAATGTCGTCGTGGTTGACGCTATTGGCTGGATACAAACCCATCACACCATGCGCAGTAATCCAACGACCTTCAATGATTTTTTGCATCATCTTCTGCGCATCGTTGAACACTTTTTGCGCTTCAACGCCCACCACTTCGTCTTTCAAGATGGCGGGGTAGGGGCCTGCCAAATCCCAAGTTTGAAAGAAGGGTCCCCAATCGATGTAGCGCGCCAACTCGGCCAAGTCAAAGTTCTTGAAAACTCGGCGGCCAATGAACTTGGGCGTGAGTGCCTTGTGCGCGGTCCAATCCATGTTGGTTTTGTTGCTGCGTGCTTTGGCCAGTGGCCACATGGGTGTTTGCTTTTTATTCGCGTGAAGTTCGCGCACTTTGGCGTAATCGGCATTCAGCTCATCGATGTAGGCCGTGGCTTGGTCTGACAGCAAGCCTTGCGCGACGCTCACGCTGCGCGATGCATCGGGCACGTAGACCACAGGTCCTTCATAGTGCGGCGCAATTTTGACGGCAGTGTGTACGCGGCTGGTGGTGGCGCCGCCAATCAGCAAAGGCATTTTGCGCAAACGAAAGTGCGCGTCTTTTTGCATCTCACTGGCCACATACTGCATCTCTTCCAAGCTAGGCGTAATGAGGCCAGACAAACCAATGATGTCCGCATTTTCTTCTTTGGCTTTGGCCAAAATTTCGTGACAAGGCACCATCACGCCCATGTTGACCACATCAAAGTTATTGCACTGAAGCACCACAGTCACAATGTTTTTGCCAATGTCGTGCACGTCGCCTTTGACCGTGGCAATCACAATTTTGCCTTTTGATTTGACATCTTGACCCGCGGCTTCTTGCTGGCGTTTTTCTTCTTCAATGTAGGGCACCAAATGCGCCACGGCTTGCTTCATGACGCGCGCTGACTTGACCACTTGCGGCAAGAACATCTTGCCTTGGCCAAATAAATCACCCACCACGTTCATGCCATCCATGAGCGGGCCTTCAATCACATGCAAAGGCCTGCCATTTTTGGCCAAAATTTCTTGATACGCCTCTTCGGTGTCTTGCGTGATGAAGTCCGTGATGCCATGCACCAACGCGTGTGACAAGCGTGCCGAGACCGACACCGGCGCTTCGGGCGTGCCGCGCCATGCCAATTTTTGGGAGTCGTCTTTGGCGGCACCTTTGGCGTTTTCTGCCACCTCGACCAAACGCTCACCCGCATCGGGGCGGCGATTCAAGACCACATCTTCAACGCGTGCACGCAAGTCGGGTTCGAGTTGATCGTAGACACCCACCATGCCGGCATTGACAATGCCCATGTCCATGCCAGCTTGAATGGCGTGGTACAAAAAGACAGTGTGAATGGCTTCTCGCACGGGGTCGTTGCCGCGGAAACTGAAAGACACATTGGACACACCGCCCGACACTTTGGCGCCGGGCAAATTCTGTTTGATCCAACGCGTAGCTTCAATGAAATCCACCGCGTAGTTGTCGTGCTCTTCAATGCCGGTAGCAATGGCAAAAATGTTGGGATCAAAAATAATGTCTTCGGGCGGAAAGTCCACCTCGTCAACCAACACGCGATAGGCGCGCTCGCAAATTTCAATTTTGCGTTGGTAGGTGTCTGCCTGCCCTTTTTCATCAAATGCCATGATGACCGCGGCGGCACCATAGCGTTTGATCAATTGCGCTTGTTGTTTGAAGATGTCAACGCCTT
>JBIKJX010000146.1:0-5059 GCA_044360785.1 Limnohabitans sp. | reverse complement strand
CGGGTATCTTGAAAGAACTGAAAGTCAAGATTGGTGACAAGGTCAATATTGGCGACCTGCTGGCCATCTTGGAAGGCAGCGTTGCGGCAGCCCCAAGTGTTGCGACAACTTCTGTTGCAGCCAATACTGCAACGGCTTTGGTGGCTGCATCTCCAGTTGCGTCTGTTGCGCAAGTCGCTCAAGTGGCAGCATCCGTTACGGCAGCACCAGCACACAATCCCGGCGCACCTACTGTTGGATTGCCGCACGCATCTCCCTCAGTTCGTAAATTTGCGAGAGAACTGGGCGTTCCTTTAGAAGAGGTTAAAGGCAATGGACCGAAAGGCCGGATCACACAAGATGACGTTCAGGCTTTCACGAAAGCCGTGATGGCCGGTGCCACACAAACCAAAGCACAAGCCGCTCAAGCACCTAAATCGTCTGCAGGCGGTGATGGTGCCGCATTGGGATTGATTCCTTGGCCCAAGGTCGACTTTGCTAAGTTTGGTCCCATTGAGCGCAAAGAAATGGGTCGCATCAAGAAAATCAGTGGCGCCAACTTGTTGCGCAACGCCATCATGATTCCAGCGGTCACCAACCACGACGATGCGGACATTACTGAGCTGGAAGCCTTCCGTGTTTCAACCAACAAAGAAAATGAAAAGTCCGGCATTAAAGTGACGATGCTGGCCTTTTTGATCAAAGCCTGCGTTGCGGCATTGAAAAAATATCCTGAGTTCAACAGCTCTTTGGATGGCGATGCCTTGGTCTACAAAAATTACTGGCACATAGGCTTTGCTGCCGACACGCCCAATGGTTTGATGGTGCCCGTGATCAAAGACGCCGATAAAAAAGGTATTTTGCAAATCAGCCAAGAAATGGGTGAGTTGGCCAAGAAGGCCCGCGATGGTAAGTTGAGCCCCGCGGAAATGACAGGCGCTACTTTCACAATTTCCAGTTTGGGCGGCATTGGTGGCAAATACTTTACGCCCATCATCAATGCGCCCGAAGTGGCCATTTTGGGTGTTTGCAAAAGCACGCACGAACCCGTTTGGGATGGCAAACAATTCGTTCCACGATTGATGCTGCCTTTGTCTTTGACATGGGACCACCGCGTGATTGATGGTGCCGCAGCTGCGCGCTTCAATGCTTATTTGGGTCAAATCCTTGGTGACTTCCGCCGAGTTCTACTTTGAGAGGATGAGTCATGGCATTGATTGATATCAAAGTACCTGACATTGGCGATTTCGATGAAGTCGCGGTCATTGAATTGCTGGTCAAACCTGGCGACGTCGTGAAAGCGGAGCAAAGCTTGATCACTGTGGAGTCTGACAAAGCTTCCATGGAAATTCCATGCTCACAAGCGGGTGTTGTCAAAGAGCTCAAAGTGAAGCTGGGCGACAAAGTCAAACAGGGCAGTGTTGTGCTGGTTTTGGAAGGTGAGTCTTCTGCAACAACAGCTTCACCTGCACCTGCACCGGCTTCCGCCCCTCAAGCAGCCAGCTCATCAGCTGCGCCAACAGCCTCAATAATGCCTAGCGTGCCTGTCGCTGTTACCACAGCAAACGCAACGACCTACAGCGGTGCTGTCGATCTTGAGTGCGATTTACTGGTGTTAGGTGCTGGCCCCGGTGGTTATTCTGCGGCGTTTCGTGCCGCCGATTTGGGCCTCAAGGTGATCATCATTGAACGCTATGCCACCTTGGGTGGCGTTTGTTTGAACGTCGGTTGCATTCCATCCAAAGCTTTGTTGCATGTGGCCGCTGTCATGGATGAAGTCAGTCACATGGCCGATTTAGGTGTTGATTTTGGCACGCCCAAAGTGGACATTGCCAAACTGCGAACGCACAAAGAAAAGGTCATTGGCAAATTGACGGGCGGTTTGGCTGCCATGGCCAAGATGCGCAAAGTAACGACAGTCCGTGGTGTGGGCGAATTTATCAGTGCCAATCATGTCGTGGTCGAAGAAACTACCGGCACGGGCCAAGAAAAAACCGGCGCGAAAAAAGTTGTCGCATTCAAGAATTGCATCATTGCCGCTGGCAGTCAAGCAGTTCGTTTGCCCTTCATGCCCAACGATCCCCGCGTGGTCGATAGCACAGGCGCATTGGCGTTGAAGGAAGTGCCAAAGCGGATGTTAATTTTGGGCGGCGGCATCATCGGACTCGAAATGGGGACGGTGTACAGCACACTTGGCGCACGTTTAGATGTGGTCGAAATGATGGACGGTTTGATGCAAGGCGCTGACCGAGATTTGGTCAAAGTTTGGCAAAAAATGAATGCCCATCGTTTTGACAACATCATGCTCAAAACCAAAACGGTGGGTGCCAAGGCAACCGATGCGGGTATCGAGGTTACTTTTGAATCTGCAGTGGAGGGCGTTGCTGCGCCTGCACCACAAGTTTATGACCTGGTCTTACAGGCTGTGGGCCGCACACCCAACGGTAAAAAAATTGCAGCTGATAAAGCAGGGGTCAGTGTCACTGATCGCGGTTTTATTTCGGTTGACATTCAAATGCGTACCAATGTGCCGCATATCTTTGCCATTGGTGACATTGTTGGTCAACCCATGTTGGCTCACAAGGCCGTTCATGAAGCGCATGTGGCCGCTGAAGTCATCGCCGGAGAAATTCAGGGCAACAAAGAATTGGCTGCCAGTGCGTTCAATGCCCGCGTGATTCCCAGTGTGGCTTACACCGACCCAGAGGTGGCTTGGGTTGGCTTAACAGAAGACCAAGCCAAGGCACAGGGCATCAAAGTCAAGAAGGGATTGTTCCCTTGGACCGCTTCTGGGCGCGCCATTGCGAATGGGCGTGACGAGGGTGTCACCAAGTTGTTGTTTGATGATTCACCCGAGGCGCATGGCCACGGCAAAATCTTAGGCGGCGGTATGGTGGGCACACATGCTGGAGACATGATTGGCGAAATTGCACTGGCCATTGAAATGGGTGCTGATGCGGTTGACATTGGTAAAACAATTCATCCACACCCCACTTTGGGCGAGAGCATTGGTATGGCCGCGGAAGTGGCCCATGGCAGTTGCACAGATTTACCTCCCTCTAAGAAATAAGCCTTAGGGCTGTCAAAGAAAAAACCGCCCTTGGGCGGTTTTTTATGCCAATGCTTGTACATGCCTCATGGCAATTAATTGGATGCGGTGTCAGTTTGCAACTTGTCAGATTGAACACGTCTTGCGCCGTTGAATCTTTTTTGCCAATAGGCTTCTCGCATGTCATCGACCCGCACTGATTTGCCGGGTCTTGGGGCGTGAATGAACTTGCCATCACCGATGTAAATACCGACGTGGCTGAATGTACGTTTCATGGTGTTGAAAAAAACCAAGTCGCCTGGCTTGAGTTCGCTCCGATTAATTTCTTCAGTGACTTTGGCTTGCTCTTCGGCTCTGCGCGGTAGCACCAGGCCCACTGATTTCTCAAACATGTGGCGAACAAAGCCGCTGCAGTCAAATCCTTTTTCCTCAGATGTGCCGCCACGCTTGTAAGGTACGCCGAGAAGCCCCATGGCTTGAATGACGAGTTCTGAGGCGCGGCCGCCAAAAGTATTCCTAGCCGATTGAAGCGGGCCCCCAATTTGGTTGCTGATTTGCTGGCTCAATTGTTCAGTGATTTGAGTCACCAAACCACGCTCTTTGATCAGGCGCTCGAGCTCATCCTCAGCAGGCGCCGCGAAGGCTGCCGAGGTTAGCAACGTGAGTGCACATAGAATCAATCGCATAACGCGTCAGTTTAATGCCATCTCTTGTTGGCACCCACATAAATCTGATGTCACTCTGTACGAGAATGTCCAATACTTAGTACCAAGGTCTCAATATGTTGCTTGAAGTCGAATCATCCCAGCTGGTTTTAGTCGATTACCAATTGAAGTTATTACCGGCCATGAAAGATGGCGCTGCCGTTTGGAAACGCGCGGAAGTACTGGCAAAAACCGCCCAATTACTGAATGTTCCTGTTTGGGCGACTGCACAAAATCCTTCTGGATTGGGTGAAGTCTCACCAGAAATTCGTCAACATTGCCAAAAGGTGTTGGCCAAAATGGCTTTCAGTGCTGTAGAGGAGGGTTTGGGTGAATGGTTAAGCCCACCGCCACCGGCTGCACCCAAGGGCAATGCCAGGAGCTTGCCCCGTCATTTACAAAAACCACCTGAGCCTGAAAATGGCCCATCCGTCATCATTGCAGGTTGCGAAGCACATGTCTGCTTAATGCAAACGGCCCTTGATTTGCTTGAAGACGAATTTGAAGTTTGGGTCGTGACTGATGCCTGTGCTTCCAGATCTGATCGTAATCGAGATGCAGCATTTGATCGTTTGGCGGGGGCTGGTGCTGAGCTTTTAACCACGGAAATGGTTCTATTTGAGTGGCTGCGTTCTGCAGAGCATCAGGACTTCAAACAAGTCCAAAGTTGGATCAAAGACTTGGTTTAAATCTTACAGACAGCCATTTTCAAAGCCAAAGTCAGTTTGCCGAAAGTCCCTCATGAATAATTATGAATTCAGAAGATCAAGCAAAATGAACAAGTACTTTGACATCGATCACGCCCTGATTGATGATCAAACTTTGTCATTGACAGTCGTCAAGCATTAGGAGAAACCATGGGTCAATATGAAGATTTCCACCAGCGTTCAATCCAGGATCGCGACGCGTTTTGGGCCGATCAGGCCAAACTAATTGAGTGGCACAAACAACCCCAAGAAATTTGTGACTACAGCAATCCTCCTTTTGCCAAATGGTTCAAAGGGGGTGAAACCAACCTGTGCCATAACGCCTTGGACCGTCATTTGAATGACCGTGGCGATCAGCCTGCCTTGATTTTTATATCGACAGAAACAGATCAAGAAGTCACTTATACCTACCGCCAATTGCATGCCGAAGTTCAGCGCATGGCTGCTTCGTTCTTGTCATTGGGTGTTAAAAAAGGCGATCGCGTCTTGATTTACATGCCCATGATTGCCGAGGCATCTTTTGCGATGTTGGCTTGTGCGCGCATTGGTGCCATTCACTCTGTGGTGTTTGGTGGTTTTGCATCGGGTTCTTTGGCTTCGCGCATTGAAGATGCCAGCCC
>JBIKJX010000145.1:0-5061 GCA_044360785.1 Limnohabitans sp. | reverse complement strand
CAACGGTGTCGTTCAAGGCTGGACCAGCACCCCGATAGGGAATGTGCGTAATGAAAACGCCAGCCAAACTTTTCCACAGCTCAGTTTGAAGATGACCAATGCCACCTGTGCCTGACGACGCATAGGAATATTTGCCAGGATTTTTCTTCAACTCAGCGACAAAATCTTTGTAATTGCGCGCTGGAAAACTGGGGTGCACCGCAATCACATTGGGCGTAGCCGCAATGTTGATGATGGGGGTGAAGTCGGTGATGGGGTTGTAGGGGTTCTTGGGGTTGATGGCAGGATTGGCTGCTGTGGTTGAGACAGTGGCCATGCCCAAGGAATAACCATCAGGGGTCGCGCGAACGGTTTCTGTCGCGCCCACAACGCCGCCGCCGCCCGCTTTGTTCTCCACAATGACAGACTGACCCAGGGCTTTGCCCAGAGGCTCTGCAATGACGCGGGCCACAATGTCAGTGGTGCCGCCTGGTGCAAAGGGCACTTGCAAGCGAATCACTTTATTGGGATAGGCTTGCGCCAAAACGGGACCACTGGCGCTGATGGCCAATAAAGCAGCCGCGGCCACCCAACTTGTACGACGGTTCATTTCAACTCCTCTAATATCAACGGATCAACATCATAAGCATTATCGCCACAACTTAGAAGCCGGAAACAGCTGAGACTGCCGTTATGCTTATGGGGTGAATTTTGTCCAACTGCTTCTACCCGACTTCGCCCTGATCCTGTGCGGTTACTTCTTGTGCCGCTACACAGGACTGAACCGCCCTGTTTGGCAACAGGTTGAATTCTTGGTCTATTATTTTTTATTCCCAGTTTTGCTGTTTCACTCCATCGTGAAAAGCCCCTTGGATATTCAGGCCACTTCGAGCTTTTTAATGGCAGGCGTTGGCATGGGTTTCACTGCGATATTGCTGTCGTACACCTTGCCCTATTGGCCATGGATAGGACGGCGTTTAGACCGCCGAGACCACGCGGCCAGCGCCCAAATTGGCTTTCGATTCAATTCCTTTATTGCCTTGGCTTTGGTCGAGCGATTGGCAGGGTCTGAAGGACTTCTGCTAATTTCTGTGCTGATTGGTTTTTGCGTGCCCATGTTCAACGTCGGCGCCGTCTGGCCCATGGCCCGCCATGGTGAAAACGGATTCGTCAGAGAGCTCGTTCGCAACCCCCTCATCTTGGCCACAACCAGTGGGCTGGCTTTCAATTTACTGGGGCTTCGAATTCCGGGCTTCATGGACCCAACACTCACTCGCATTGGGGCGGCTTCTTTGGCCTTGGGTTTGATGTCTGCCGGGGCTGGCATGGAACTCAAAACGTTGCGCCAAGGCAAGTTGCTGGGCGGTTTGGTGCTCATGCTCAAGCACTTGGTGCTGCCATGCCTAGCCTGGGGACTGGCGCAACTCTTTGAATTGAACCCCTTGCAAACGACTGTATTACTGATTTTTTCTGGCTTGCCCACAGCCTCAACTTGCTATGTGTTGGCCGCTCGCATGGGCTACAACGGTCCCTATGTGGCTGGATTGGTCACACTTTCAACTTTGTTGGGCATGGTCAGTTTGCCCTTTGCCCTAGGCGTTTTGCGCAACTTGCAGTTTTAAACCTCTTTAAACGTCTTCAAACGCCTTGCGCCAAAGACCAGACAACTTGCTCTTGCACCACAGGGTCGGTATGACCTTCCCACAGTTTTAGGCCTTGAACCAGGGCCTGCTTTTCGGACACAGAAAGATGCGCAGGGTTCGCTAAAGCATTGCCAGCTGCGAGGGCTACATTTCGCAGCCATCTTGAATGACCGATTCGCCGAATGGCACTGCCTTCTGTCATGCGCAAAAAGGTGGCTTCATCCCAACTCAACAAGTCCACCAAAGAAGGCGATATAAAGCCATCGCGTGCTTCAAAGTCTGGCAAGGGACTTCGCTGTGCGAACTTGTTCCAGGGGCAGATCCATTGACAATCGTCGCAGCCATAGATTCGATTGCCAATGAGTGACCTAAACTCCAAAGGAATGGGCCCTGCATGTTCTATCGTGAGATAAGAGATACAACGCCGGGCATCCAGCTGATAAGGCGCCACAATGGCTTGGGTAGGACAGACATCCAAGCATGCAGTGCATGAGCCACAGTGATCTGATACAGCCTCAGTGAACGGCAATGCCAAGTCTACGAAAAGTTCACCCAAAAAGAAAAATGAGCCTGCGTCTCTTTGCAGAACCAAGGTGTTCTTACCGCGCCAGCCTTGACCGCTTCGCACGGCCAATTCTGCCTCCATGACAGGGGCAGAGTCAGTGAACACACGATGGCCAAAGGGCCCTAGCGACTGGGCCATGCGGTCTTGGAGTTTTTGCAATCGGCTGCGCAAAACCTTGTGATAGTCGCGCCCGCGGGCATACACAGACACCACCCCCTTTTGCGGCTGCTTCAGTTCTTGCCAAGCAGTATCTGCCGTCAAGTTCTGCACATTGCCAGGCAAATAGTCCATCCGAACCGTGATGACACTGACCGTTCCAGGGACCAATTCTGCGGGCCGGGCGCGCTTTAAGCCATGGCTTGCCATATAGTTCATGCTGCCGTGAAAACCAGCCGCCAGCCAAGCCTCTAAACCCGGCTCGGCTTCGGACAAATTCACACCTGTCACGCCAATTTGAGAAAATCCCAGTTCCCGAGCCGCCGTTTGCAGCTCGGACCACAAAGCCGAAGGGTCCAACTGGCCCAATGGCATTGCATTTGAAAGAGATTGATGAGCGGTGTTCACCCTGCGATTGTAGAAACTCCTCAACAGGATGTCACAGCACAATGGCTTTGGCCCGATGAATCTGCCACGCGCAGTTTTGCACAAGCCTTGGCGCAGCTCGCACCTTTGCAAAACGCCTACATCGAATTGATGGGTGATTTGGGCGCTGGGAAAACCACCTTCGTGCGCTATTTGTTGCAAGCCTTGGGCGTACAAGGCCGCATCAAAAGTCCCACTTACGCTGTCGTTGAACCCCATGAAGGCAGACATCCTCTTGGGCAACAAGCCTTGGCCATTTGGCATTTCGATTTCTACCGCTTTAACGATCCAGAGGAGTTTGAAGAAGCTGGATTTCGAGATTTGTTTGCCAGCACTGGCTTGAAAATTGCCGAATGGCCGAATCAAGCGCAAGGCATGTTGCCCCAACCCGATCTTCAACTCACACTGACAGTGAATGAACACGAAGCACGCCAAGTTAGAGCCATGGCATGCACACAACAAGGCCAGCAGATCCTCCAAGCTTTGATGATGGCCATGCCAGCGTCAAGGTCTAGCCTTGATTAACCGTCCTTCTGCTTGACTCACACTCTCTAACCATGCCTATACAGCGACGTGATTGGCTCAAAGCTTCTGGCCTAGCCTTGGTCTTAGGTTGGGCAGACATCGCAAAGGGCGCCAGCTTGCTGGCTGTGCGTGTTTGGCCCGCCAGAGACTACACGCGCGTCACGCTAGAGTCCGACGTTGCCCTGAAAACAAAATACACTTTTGTGCCCTCGCCACCGCGTCTGGCCATCGACATTGAAGGCTTGGAACTCAACCCTTCCATCAAGGAATGGGTAGGCAAAATCAAACCCGACGATCCCAACATCACAGGCGTGCGCGTTGCACAAAATAGTCCAGGCGTGGTGCGCATGGTGTTTGATTTGAAACAAGCCGTACAGCCTCAAGTATTTGCATTGACGCCTGTTGGCGACTACAAACACCGGTTGGTACTCGACCTGTATCCCACGGTACCCGTCGATCCACTGGAAAGCTGGATTGCAGAAAGAACTCAAAGCAACGACCCCCTGAGCGACTGGCTGAACAAGCAAGCCAATTCAGGTTCGGGCAATGCCATAGGGGCTACAAATTCTGGCAGCGTTTCAACGCCTCAAACGCCAGTCATGGGCCAGAACACCCCCCCTGCGCCACCTTCCTCTGCCGCAATCCCTGTGACCGACCGCTTGATTGTCGTGGCCATTGACGCCGGCCATGGCGGCGAAGATCCTGGTGCCATCGGTCCAAACGGCACCAAAGAGAAAGATGTGGTCTTGCAGATTGCCATGAAACTGCGCGATCGCATCAATGTCACCACCGTCAAAGGCAGTCCCATGCGCGCCTTTCTAACGCGCGATGCCGATTACTTTGTGCCACTCCATGTACGCGTGCAAAAAGCGCGAAAGGTCCAGGCCGATTTGTTTGTCAGTGTGCACGCTGATGCCTTCTTCACGCCAAGCGCAAAAGGCGCCAGTGTATTTGCACTGAGCCATGGCGCGGCGTCAAGCAGTGCCGCCCGGTGGATGGCCCAACAAGAGAACAAGGCCGACTTGATTGGGGGCATGAACTTCGGCGTGAAAGATTCACAACTCCAGCAAGCCTTGCTGGACATGAGCACGTCCGCTCAAATCAAGGACAGTTTGAACTTGGGCAGCGCCATTCTCAGAGAGATTGGCAGCGTCGGCAGACTCCACAAACCCAAAGTCGAGCAAGCAGGATTTGCTGTTTTAAAGGCACCTGACATTCCCAGTGTGTTGGTGGAAACTGCTTTCATCAGCAACCCCGATGAGGAAGCCAAACTGTCCGATTATCAAAACACCATGGCCGATGCGTTGGTCAAAGGCTTGCAAAAATACTTTGAACGCAATCCACCCCTTGCGCGCAAACGTTCAACCTGATTCAGTCAAGAGGACAAGGCAGGAAAGCCCGTGACCCTAGCGCGAACTTCTTCCCAGCGAGCAGGATCGCAACCGCGGCGCATCACCACCAAAGTCGCGCTGGCCAGGGCGTGACACAACACATCATTCAAGGTTTCGTCTGAGGCTTCAACAGCCCAAGACTTCAAATTGGAAGCATTGGCTGAGTTGTCTGCATGGTGCAGTGCACAGGCCAGTAAACCCGCCAAAAAGCTATCGCCCGCACCCACGGTGTCCACCACTTTGACAGAGGCCGACTCGCATGCGGACAGCACTTTGATGTCATCTCCCTGACGAACCAAGAGTCGAGCGCCTTTTGCGCCCAAAGTCAACGCCATCCACTGGGCAGCACCAAGGCGCATCAGGTGCATGGCTTGGT
>JBIKJX010000144.1:0-5067 GCA_044360785.1 Limnohabitans sp. | reverse complement strand
GCAGCGCCCGAAGTGGTGGTGGTCAAAAAATCAGAGAGCGGTATTTGCCATGACAAGAGCAGCACCAGCTTTGAAAAGACTCAAAAATTCACAGCCTTCAAATCCATCGATGAATGCGTCAAAAGCGGCGGAACTTTACCTAAAAAGTAAGTCAACAACCGCCCTTTAGCTGGCGTTAAACCAAGCCACTCTGGCTTGGTTTCGCAAGCCTCGATTAAATGGGCTCTTCAATGAGGGGCGACGAAGAAAGTGGGTCGGCATTTTGAGGCGTATCTGCGTTGTGCGTACCCAATGCAACAGCCCTGAAAATTTCGCGCAACATTTTCTTCTCGGAAAGTGACAGCGCTCGAGTGAGACGATGGCGCATGCGCAAAAGCAATTGGCGGTCTACCTCTTGCGGAATACCCCGACTGATGTGCAATGCATCTCGCAGTTCTTCGCGCTTGTCTTCTGGTTCATCATCCCACCACGACACAATGACCTCCGTGATGGATTCGCGAACCACCTCTGGATCTTCTTGCGCAACGCTATTTTCCTTGACCGCATTGCCTTGAAGAATTTCAGCAAGGGCTTTGGGTTGAACCAGAATGCGTTGATCGGCCTGAGACAACAAACGCCCCCAACCTGGGTCTGTTTGATGCAATTTGGGCATATTGCGAGCCGCCTCATCCGCCAAAATATGCACTGCCATGCCGGTCAATTGTGCATCGTCAATGACCGTTAAAAAGCGCTCATCATCGGTGGCCAACAAAACATGGTCACAGGCTTTGTTGATGGCCAATTGACGCAAATCCTGGCCCAGACTTTTTAACAGTGAAACACCGCCGTCCAAATCGTGTGACAAAACTTTCCGAACAATTTGGCCATCGACATCTAAACTTTCATTCTCATCGGAATACCAATAGATGCGTTTAACCTCCACATCCATGCCCGCATGACTGAGCGCATCGCTCAAAAATTGGGCCATGCCATTTCGATTCAAGGCATCTTGTTTAGGACCCGCTTGATTGTGCTGGGCCAGCCACACCAAAAAACGAGCATCGACCAAAGCAATGCAATGACCTTCTGAAGTGCCACCCTGTTTCCTGTTAGCGTCTTTGTGGGAATGAGAAAAGTATTCGCGTTTCATCGCAGCCTTTGAGTCTTAAGATAATGAGTAAAAAGGCAATAATTAATTTTGCCTCTGCATAGTGGGTCTGCGAACCCTGAATTCATTTTAGCAATTTAGTGACCTTCAAAAAGCTATAAACTCTTGGAATTATTGGTACACAAATAACTCATGTCTCATTACGACCTTTATGCCATTGGCAACGCCCTTGTCGACTCAGAATTTGAAGTGAGCGACAGCCTTCTCAAATCGATGGGTGTCGACAAGCGCCACATGACCCTCATTGACACACCCCGTCGTGCCGAATTGCTGTCGCATGTCAAACACATCACACCCCGCCAAACAGGCGGTGGATCGGCAGGCAACACTGTTGTAGCCCTCTCACAACTGGGTGGCAAGGCCTTCTATTCTTGCAAAGTTGCCCATGATGACTTGGGAGATTTTTATGTCAAAGACCTTCAAGCTCGAGGCGTAGACACCAACCTGACCCATACGCGTGCATCGAACGGTCAAACAGGCAGCTGCATGGTATTGGTGACGCCCGATGCCGAACGCAGCATGTGCACCTTTTTAGGTGTTTCAGCGGAACTAGACGACGACGCATTGCATTCGCATGACATTGCCAAATCCAAAATTTATTACATGGAAGGTTATTTGGCGGCCTCCCCCACAGGTTTGAACGCGGCACTCAAAGGCCGACAAATTGCAAAAGAAAAAGGTGTTGCACTCGCCCTCACATTGAGCGATGTCAGCATGATTCAATTTTGTAAAGCCGGGCTAGATGCCATGCTGGGCGATGGTGTGGATTATTTGTTTTGCAACCAAGAGGAAGCTCAAGTTTGGTGTGGCACTCAAGACTTAGAAGAAGTCCGATTGCAACTCAAAAAACTGGCCAAGATGGTTTGCATGACACGAGGTCCTGACGGGTCCGAAGTGATCACAGCCGACCAATCTTGGCATGTGCCTGCTGAGAAAGTCAAAGCCATCGACACCAACGGCGCAGGCGATATGTTTGCTGGCTCTTTCTTGTACGCCATTGTCCGTGGCTATTCACCTGAGCAAGCAGCCAAGCTTGGCAACCACACAGCAGCTGCAGTGGTCAGTCAGCATGGCAATCGGTTGACTCTGGGGCAACTCAGCGCCATCAAAGCGTATGCTTTGCCAAAACTGACATAACTAGAAGGTGTCAGCTAGCGCCAAAGGCAATCCAGCAGCATCTTTGGCTGCTAGCAAAGGGGAGATATCGCCCAAAGGCCATTCGATGGCTAATTCGGGGTCATTCCACAACAAACATCTTTCGTGTTCTGGGAACCAATAGTCTGTAGTTTTGTACAAGAAGTCAGCAGACTCGCTCATGACAAAGAAGCCATGCGCGAAACCGGGTGGGACCCACAGTTGTTTGGCGTTTTCGGCCGTCAAGTGACATCCTGTCCATTGCCCAAATTGCGGTGAGTCTTTTCTCATGTCAACAGCGACATCAAAAACTTCTCCAGCCACCACTCGAACCAGCTTTCCTTGCGAATGCTTGATTTGATAATGCAGTCCTCTCAAGACACCCCGCGAGGAGCGACTGTGATTGTCTTGAACGAATTGCAAGTTCAGTCCTGTTGCTTCCGCAAAGTCACGTGCGTTAAAGCTTTCAAAGAAAAAACCTCTTGCATCACCAAAGACTTTAGGCTGAAGAACCAATACTTCAGGCAGATTGGTTTTTGTCACTGTGTAGGGCATTAGCGATTGGCCAGTAAATTCAAAAGATATTGTCCATAGCTATTTTTAGCTAAAGGCGTCGCCAATTTTTGTAGCTGTTCGGCGTTAATCCAAGACTGCGAGAAAGCCACCTCTTCGGGACATGCAACCATGAGACCTTGTCGTTTTTGCAAAGTCGCAATAAAACCAGCAGCTTCCAAGAGACTGTCATGTGTACCAGTGTCTAACCAAGCATAACCTCGGCCCATGATTTCAACATGCAGGTCTTGTTGTGCCAAGTAAGCTTTGTTCACATCGGTGATTTCCAACTCGCCTCTGGGTGAAGGTTTGATCTGTGCAGCGATGTCACAAACTTGCTGATCATAAAAATACAAACCCGTGACCGCATAGTGACTCTTTGGCTTGGCAGGTTTTTCTTCTAGGCTTAAGACGCGTTGATTTTCATCAAAAGCAACCACGCCATATCTTTCAGGATCGTGGACATGGTAGGCAAATACACTGGCACCGGAGGTTTTCGCATCCGATTTTTGCATCAACTTCACCAAGTCATGGCCATAGAAAATGTTATCGCCTAAAACCAGTGCACTCGGCTGATTGTCGACAAACTGTTTTCCAATGATGAAGGCTTGCGCTAAACCGTCGGGACTTGGCTGAACAGCGTATTGAATGCTCATGCCCCATTGACTGCCATCTCCCAGTAATTCAGAGAACCTTGGGGTATCTTGAGGCGTACTGATCACCAGAACGTCTTTGATACCCGCCAACATCAAGGTTGTCAGCGGGTAATAGATCATGGGTTTGTCGTAGACAGGCATCAATTGCTTTGATACCGCTTGTGTCACAGGGTACAAACGCGTCCCCGAACCGCCCGCCAAAATAATGCCTTTTCTTTTCGTCATGCGTCACATTTTGCCATGCTCTGCTGGCAGATCAAGTCATATGCATTTATGCTTGTGAACTATGGCATTTAAAGAACTGGGCTTGTTGCCCGAGCTGCTTCAGTCGCTCAAACCTAAAACTTACCCCAAGCCCACACCTGTTCAAAGCAAGTTTATTCCTGCAGCGCTGTCGGGTCGTGATGTATGGGCCACAGCTCCCACGGGCTCTGGTAAGACTTTGGCATTTGCACTCCCACTCATCAACCAGTTTCTTCAAAGCCAAGGTGCCATTGCACGTCCGTCTCAGATTAACAAGGCCATCGGCTACAGAAGAAATCGTTCCATAGAGGCCTTGGTGCTTGTTCCAACGCGCGAGTTGGCCATTCAAGTTGGCAAAACCCTGATGAGCTTGACGGCACAATGGGATTCGCTGTGTAAAACAACAGTGGTTTTTGGGGGTGTTTCGATCAACCCTCAAATGATGGGTTTGCGAGGTGGCACCCATATTCTGGTTGCGACGCCTGGCAGATTGATTGACCTGCATGCGCACAACGCGGTCAAATTGTCAGAAGTCAAAACATTGGTTTTAGACGAGGCCGATAAGTTATTGGAGATGGGGTTTCAGGATGAACTGAATCACATCTTGAACCTCTTACCTGCTGATAGACAAAATCTTTTCCTGTCTGCCACAAAACCCAAAAGTATCGAAGCTTTGGCAAACAGTCTGTTGCAGAATCCTCTTGAGGTTGAGGTTGAGGTTGAGGTTGAAGTTGTAGATGAATCAGTGAATGCTTCCATCATTGAGCAACACATCATCTATACAGAGCGCACAAAGCGTACTCAGTTGCTCAAGTATCTGATCAATGAAAAGAAAATTAAACAAGCGTTGGTCTTTGTTGCCACTCAACACAGCTGCGAAATCGTGGCGGCCAAACTGAGAGTCGATGGTATTTCTGCTGAGCCTTTTCACGGGCAATTAAGCCAAGGCAAACGAGAACAAGTGTTGGCCGACTTCAAAGCAAGTCGCGTGAAAGTTGTGTTGGCGACAGACTTAGCAGCCCGGGGCCTCCACATCGAAAAATTACCTGTCGTTGTCAATTTTGACTTACCTAGATCTGCCATTGATTACACCCACCGCATCGGCCGAACGGGTCGAGCCGGTGAGTCTGGGCTGGCCATCAGTTTTGTGTGCCCTGAATCACTTCAACACTGGCGCTTGATAGAAAAACGTCACGCCATTCAATTGACACTAGAGTCAATCCCAGGCTTTGAAGCTACTTCAGAAATCCCTTTGCTGCCGCCAAGCAACGGCGGCGTCAAGGGTCGACGACCCAGTAAAAAGGACAAGCTGAGACAAATGGCTGCGTCGAAAAG
>JBIKJX010000143.1:0-5079 GCA_044360785.1 Limnohabitans sp. | reverse complement strand
TGGTGGACTATCCGCCTGAGGAATGCGTTGAATTTGCAGCCAAACTTCGTGCTCATCAAATGGACCTGATCTTTTTGCTGGCACCGACCAGTACCGATCGGCGCATGCAGCAAGTGGCCGATGTGGCCAGTGGGTATGTGTATTACGTCTCTCTCAAGGGCGTCACAGGCTCTGGGGCACTCAATACGGCCGAAGTGGAGGCCATGTTGCCCAGGATTCGCCAAAAAGTCAGCATTCCTGTGGGCGTCGGTTTTGGCATTCGTGATGCCCAAACAGCCCAAACCATTGCAAAAGTTGCCGATGCTGTCGTGATTGGTAGCAAAATCATCCAATTGATAGAAAATGAACCGCGCGATAAAGTAGCCCTTGTGGCCGGCAATTTTTTGCGTGACATTCGTCAGGCCATGGACGCCTGAATCAACCCATAAGGACCTCGACATGAGTTGGCTTGAAAAATTACTTCCCCCAAAAATTCTGCACACCGACCCGGCCGATCGCCGCAGTGTGCCTGAAGGCTTGTGGATCAAGTGCCCCCAGTGCGAATCTGTCCTCTACAAAACAGACTTAGAGCAAAACCAAAACGTTTGCCCTACTTGCAGCCATCACCATCGTATTGGTGCGCGTGCCCGTCTGAACAACTTTTTGGACAACGAAGGCCGTTACGAAATTGGTCAAGAAGTGGTGCCGGTTGACGCTCTGAAATTCAAGGACAGTCGCAAGTACCCCGAGCGCATCAAGGAAGCCATGAGCAACACAGGCGAGACCGACGCCTTGGTCGTCATGGGGGGTGCCATTCACAGCATCAACGTGGTGGCCGCTTGTTTTGAATTTGACTTTATGGGCGGCAGCATGGGCTCCGTCGTCGGGGAGCGTTTTGTGCGTGGTGTCGAAACTGCCATCGAACAAAAAGTACCCTTCATTTGCTTTACCGCCACAGGCGGTGCAAGAATGCAAGAAGGCTTGCTGTCTTTGATGCAAATGGCCAAAACCAACGCAGCCCTCACCCGCTTGGCCAAAAAAGGCTTGCCTTACATCAGTGTGTTGACCGATCCCACCATGGGCGGCGTGTCAGCAGGCTTTGCCTTCATGGGCGATGTGGTCATTGCCGAACCCAAGGCCTTGATTGGCTTTGCGGGTCCCCGCGTCATTGAAAGCACTGTGCGAGTCACTTTGCCGGAAGGCTTCCAGCGTGCTGAGTTCTTGCAAGAAAAAGGGGCCATCGACTTCATTTGCGATCGACGCGAGTTGAAAATGACAGTGGCCAACACACTCGCGATGTTGACACGCCAAGCAGCCGACGCTGTCAGCTAAATCAGCCTTCGACAGCGGACTGAAATCCGCTGCGATTAAAAACCACCGTGTTGCAAGCCTGCCAGCAACATGCCGACAATTTGCAAAATCAGCAGCAGAACCAAGGGTGAGAGGTCGATGCCACCCGGTTGAGGAATGGCATTTCGAATAGGTGCCAACCACGGCGCCACAATGCGTGACAACAGCATCATGCTGCCGCTGTTGGGTTGGACCCATGAAAGAATGGCGTAAAGCAAAATAATGACGCTCAGGCCCGAAACCAACCAATGCAAGACGCCAAAAAGGCTGGCAATGAGTACGCCCACAAAAGCAGCTTGCGCACCCCCCAGAAACCACATGGCTGTCACGTGACTCAATTTCATCAGCCAAGCCGCCACCAAACTGGATGTGTCTAGACGGCCTAGGGCTGGCAAGAAGCGCCTCAGGGGCATGACCAGCCAGTCGGTCATGGCAAAAACAAAACGACCGATGGGGTTTTGAAAGGGCAAACGTTGCCATTGCATCACCAAACGCAGCAAACAGGCACCGCCCACCAAACCCGTCAGCACATCCAAGATCAAATTGATAATTTGTAGAAACACAGAAGTCCTCCAAGTGTGAGCATGATAGCGGCAGCCTGAAGGAATCGTAAAATAACGGGTTCGCGCTGTTATTCAGCGTTTTTACGGGTTTTCAAAGCCCTTCTCTACCAAAGTGCACTTCATGTCAGACACGCCAGCAGAAAATCAAAATACCCCCGTCGTTGACGAGAACCAGCTGATTGCAGAACGCCGTAGCAAGCTCAAAGCCCTGAGGGTAGCGCAAGCACAAGGCAAAGGCGTGGCCTTCCCCAATGACTTCAAGCCAACGGACCATGCAGGCGACTTAACGACAGCCCATGGCGAGACAGCACCTGAGGCCTTGAAAGGTGAAGGCATCACGCCTGTCACGGCCAAAATTGCAGGTCGAATGATGCTCAAACGCGTCATGGGCAAGGCCAGCTTTGCCACATTGCAAGATGCCACCGGACGCTTCCAAATTTATGTCACTCGCGATGACATTGGCGAAGAAGCCTACAACGATTTCAAACATTGGGACTTGGGCGACATCGTGGCCGCAGAAGGCTACTTGTTCAAAACCAAAATGGGCGAACTGTCCTTGCACGCCTCAAGTGTTCGCATGCTCACCAAGAGCTTGCGCCCCATGCCAGACAAGTTTCACGGTGTGGCCGATCAGGAGATCAAATACCGCCAGCGTTATGTTGACTTGATGATGGACGAGGAAGCGCGAAAAAGATTCACCGCACGCAGCAAGGCTGTCAGCGGCATTCGCGATTTCATGGTGAAGCACAACTTTTTGGAAGTTGAAACACCCATGTTGCACCCCATTCCTGGCGGCGCAAACGCACGTCCTTTCGTGACTCACCACAACGCGCTTGATCAAGAAATGTATTTGCGCATTGCACCAGAGTTGTACTTAAAACGTTTGTTGGTGGGTGGGTTCGAACGCGTCTTTGAAATCAATCGCAACTTCCGCAACGAAGGTATTTCTGTTCGCCACAATCCAGAATTCACCATGATGGAGTTCTATGCAGCGTATTGGAACTACCAAGATTTGATGGGCTTTACCGAAGAGTTGGTGCGCGATGCCGCCATGAAGGCCGTAGGCCACCTGCAACTCTCTTACGCAGGCAAACCCGTTGATTTGGCCAAACCTTTCGCACGCCTCACCATTCGCGAGGCCATTGTCAAACACACTGAAGCTGGCAACAAAGTTGACGACGCAGCATGGCTCATTCAAGCGCTCCAAAAACTAGGAATGAGCGAAGCCAAAAACAATTTGTCGAAAAAATCTTTGGCTGGCTTGCAAGTTTTGTATTTCGAAGAAACTGTTGAAGAAAAATTGTGGGAGCCCACGTTCATCATGGAGCATCCCACTGAAATTTCACCTTTGGCTCGCGCCAATGACGAGCGCCCTGAAGTCACAGAGCGTTTCGAGCTCTACATCACAGGACGGGAATTTGGCAACGGTTTCTCTGAACTCAACGATGCAGAAGACCAAGTCGCTCGCTTCCAAGCCCAAGTGGATGCCAAAGACAGCGGCGATGATGAAGCCATGTTTTTTGACCACGACTTCGTACGCGCTTTGGAATATGGCATGCCGCCCGCGGGCGGTTGTGGCATTGGCATTGACCGTTTGATGATGCTGTTAACCGACAGCCCCAGCATTCGCGATGTGATTTTGTTTCCCGCTTTGAAACGCGAACACGACTAAAAAAAAGCGCCTAAATTGTTTTAGGCGCTTTTTTTATTCACGTGGCAACTGATGCGGTTGCCTGGCCTTGTCAGGCACTTCACGCGCCTCAACATCCACCACTTCGGCACCCTGATTGGCATTGTTGTTCCAATTGCCAAAGGGCGCCTTGCGACGCGCCATGTCTTGGTATCGCTGCCAGACCACGGACACCTCTGGTTTTCGACCGCGCACCAAGGACCAAAGCGTGCCAAATAACAAAGCGAACACCAAAATACAAAGCATACCCAGGACAAAAACCAAGCCGAGCAGGCTAAAGAAAATTTTAAAAATCCAGGCGATCAATTGCATATCAAGGCAAGCAGGCTAAGGCTTGTTGGTAATTGACAGAACGCACCAAATCATCCCAAGCCAATGCCGGTGAAGTTGGTAACAGCGCTAAGCGGCGCGCTTCACTGAGTTCATCAGGTTGCCACCAACCTTTCAACTGCGCCTCGGCCAGCCCTTCCAAGACCTCGTCAATGACATGACTGCCTTTGAGAGATTGATTGCACAAGAGTGCCAAATCACAACCCGCATTGAGCGCGGCCAAAGCACCTTGTGTGAAGGTAATGGGTTGGCCATTCAGCACGCGTGCGCCAGCCATTGACAAATCGTCACTGAAAACTGCCCCGGTAAATTCCAACTGTTCTCGCAAAATATCTTGAATCCAAATTTGAGAAAAACCTGCTGGCTTGGTGTCCACTTTGGGATAAATGACATGCGCAGGCATGACCGCAGTCAGGTCGTTGTTGAGCCACGCATATGGCTTGGCATCGTCTTTCAAAATAACCTGAAGGCTGCGCTTATCCAAGGGCATGTCCACATGCGAATCTGCTTTGACAAATCCATGACCTGGAAAGTGTTTGCCGCAATTGCCCATGCCAGATCGAAGGAGTCCTTGCATCAGGCTTTTGGCCAGCAAGCTCACGTGTCTTGGGTCGCGATGGAAAGAGCGATCGCCAATGACACTGCTTTCGCCGTAATCCAAATCGAGCACGGGTGTAAAGCTGAAATCAACCCCGCAGGCGCGGAGTTCAGCGGCCAGCAAATAGCCAACGGCTGTGGCAGCTTTACAGGCTTGCAAGACGCCCTCACCCTCTAGACCCTTGCCACTTTGAAACCACATTTCACCCAAACGGCGCATGGCCGGCAAATGGGTAAAGCCATCGGTTCTGAATCGCTGGACACGACCGCCTTCGTGGTCGACACAAATCAATAAATCTTTTCGAATGGCTTTGACATCGGCACACAACTTGGTCAGTTGGTCCCGACTTTGCCAATTGCGACCAAACAAAATAATGCCACCCGTCAAGGGATTTTTGAGGCGTTTTTTGTCAATTGTCGTCAGGCCAAAACCTTCAATGTCGATGATGAGTGGTGCTTGGATATTCATTCAATTCTTTCCACCACGCAATAACTGCCGGCGTAATCCGCCTCGTCAGTGACGCTGATGTGTGCTTTTAGATGTTGGGACTCAAACCAGATTTTCAAGTC
>JBIKJX010000142.1:0-5096 GCA_044360785.1 Limnohabitans sp. | reverse complement strand
GGCCACAGCGGCGTTGCGCGCTTTGGCCAGCCTTGTGGTGCAACGGAAAAATTAATCATGCTTGAATCGATTCACTCACCCGCTGATTTACGAAAACTACAGCGAGGCGATCTTCCCCGTGTGGCCGCTGTTGTGCGGCAATGCGTGCTTGACAATGTTTCCCAAACAGGGGGGCACTTAAGTTCCAACTTAGGCACGGTTGAATTGACTGTGGCACTTCACTATGTCTTTAACACGCCCGAAGACCGCATTGTTTGGGATGTGGGCCACCAAACGTATCCCCACAAAATTTTGACGGGTCGCCGTGAACGCATGCCAACGCTGCGGCAGCTGGGCGGTTTGTCTGGTTTTCCAAGGCGCGATGAGAGCGAATACGACACCTTTGGCACTGCTCACTCATCCACCAGCATTTCAGCGGCTTTGGGGATGGCCATTGCCGCGCGCCAAAAGGGTGAATCACGTCATGCCATTGCGGTCATTGGTGATGGCGCCATGACAGCAGGCATGGCCTTTGAAGCCATGAACAACGCGGGCATTGAAGACTGCAAATTGCTGGTCATCTTGAACGACAACGACATGTCGATCAGCCCACCCGTGGGCGCCTTGAACCGTTATTTGGCGCAACTTATGAGTGGCAGTTTTTACTCGACTGCCAAGAACATGGGCAAAAATGTTTTGAAAGGTGCGCCGCCGCTATTTGAGCTGGCCAAGCGCTTTGAGCAGCACGCCAAAGGCATGGTGGTTCCGGCCACCATGTTTGAACAATTTGGCTTCAATTACATCGGACCCATTGATGGTCATGATTTGAACTCGCTCATTCCCACGCTTGAAAATATCAAGCACTTAAAGGGTCCGCAGTTTTTGCATGTCATTACCAAAAAAGGGCAGGGTTACAGGCTGGCAGAAGAAGATCCGGTGAACTATCACGGCCCTGGTAAGTTTGATCCCAAAGTGGGCCTGGTGCCCGCCACGAAACCGGCCAAGCCAGCCTTCATGCACATTTTTGGTCAATGGCTTTGTGACATGGCTGCGGTCGACAAACGTTTGGTGGGCATCACACCCGCCATGCGCGAAGGCTCAGGCATGGTGGAGTTTCACAAGCGCTTTCCAGATCGTTATTACGATGTGGGCATTGCTGAGCAGCATGCCGTCACATTTGCGGCTGGTTTGGCTTGCGAAGGTCTCAAGCCTGTGGTGGCCATTTACTCGACGTTTTTGCAACGTGGCTACGATCAGCTCATTCACGATGTGGCCCTGCAAAACTTACCCGTGGTGTTTGCCTTGGACCGAGCAGGCTTGGTGGGGGCTGATGGCGCCACGCATGCTGGCGCTTATGACATTGCTTTCTTGCGCTGCATTCCAAACATGTCGATTGCATGCCCTAGTGACGAGCGCGAGTGCCGTTTGTTGCTCAGCACAGCCTATGCGCAAAACCATCCTGTGGCGGTGCGTTATCCCCGAGGTGCGGGGGTCGGTGTTGCGGCAGGCACCGACTTAGACACTGTGCCCCTAGGCAAGGCCGAACTTCGCCGCGAAGGTACTGGGTTGTGCATCTTGGCATTTGGCACCTTGCTTTACCCTGCGCTTGAAGTGGCAGAGAAATTGAATGCCACGGTGGTCAATATGCGCTGGGCCAAGCCTTTGGATGAGGCCATGATTTTGCAAATGGCAGCCAAACACAGCTGTTTGGTGACCTTGGAAGATGCTTGCGTGATGGGTGGCGCAGGTAGCGCAGTGGGTGAGTTCCTCCAAAAATCCAATTTACAGATCCCCTTGTTATCATTGGGACTTCCTGATCAGTTCATTGAACATGGCGATCCAGCGAAGCTCATGGCGATGCTGGGCCTCGATGCTTCAGGCATTGAAAAAGCCATCTTGAATCAGTGGCCTGACATCAAATTTTGATGTGTGACAATCACTGAAGGGTAAACCCCTTCTGTTGGGCTTTCCATTTTTTCTACAATCGGTGGATGTGGTTTTTTTTCGGAGTCAATATGGATTCTTTGTTATCTCTGTCCAAAAGGATAGACCAATTCAGTGAATGGGTTGGCAAGTGGGTGGCTTGGCTAGTGCTTTTGTCAGTGCTTGTCAGCGCAGGCAATGCCATTTCCCGCAAAGCTTTCAATCTCAGTTCCAATGCTTTTCTTGAGGTGCAGTGGTACATGTTTGCAGCGGTTTTTATGCTGGCGTCGGGCTACACCCTATTGCGTCAAGAACACGTAAAAATCGATGTTGTGTCGGGCCGTTTCTCCAAGCGAACTCAAATTTGGATTGACATTGCTGGCATTTGTCTTTTCTTGATTCCCTTTGCGGCCTACATCATCTACTTGGCCATGCCCTTGGTGATCAATGCTATTGTGACCAAGGAAATGTCCTCTAATGCTGGCGGATTGATGCGTTGGCCCGTGTTTGTTATGCTGCCCTTGGGCTTATTTTTCTTGGGCATTCAAGCGATCTCAGAGGTGATCAAGCGCTTGGCATTTTTGCAGGGCATGATTCCCGACCCCACCAAAAAGTTGGGGGTTAAAACTCCTGAGGAAGAATTTGCTGAATTCTTATTGCAAAAAGAAGTGGCTGCCCGCGAAGCTGCTCAAATGGGAGCTCAAAAATGACTGAATTCCTAATCGCCAATATGGCGCCCATCATGTTCGTGTCGCTGATCATCTTTTTGTTGTTCGGCTATGCGGTTGCATTTTCTTTGGCTGCTTGCGGCTTGTTCTTTGGTTTTGTGGGTGTCGAGTTGGGTGTGATTCAAGCCACCTTCTTGCAAAGCTTGCCATTACGCATGTTTGGCATCATGCAAAACGACACTTTGCTGGCCATTCCTTTCTTCACCTTCATGGGTTTGATTCTGGAACGCTCGGGCATGGCGGAAGATTTGCTGGACACCATTGGCCAGCTCTTTGGACCCATACGAGGAGGCCTCGCCTTTGCCGTTATTTTTGTGGGTGCCATGTTGGCTGCCACAACCGGTGTGGTCGCTGCTTCCGTTATTTCAATGGGTCTTATTTCGTTGCCCATCATGTTGCGATATGGCTATGACCGCCGAATTGCAGGTGGCGTCATCGCGGCCTCGGGTACCTTGGCTCAAATCATTCCGCCTTCTTTGGTTTTGATTGTGTTGGCTGACCAGTTGGGCAAGAGCGTGGGCGATCTTTATAAAGGCGCATTCATTCCAGGCTTTGTACTTACAGGCTTGTATGTGGGCTACATTGTTCTGGTTAGCTTCATTAAACCGCAATGGGTTCCTGCATTGCCTCCTGAAGCTCGTACCATCAAGGAAGAAGACGGTAGCTCTGGCCTTCGGTCATTGACCATTTTGACGGCTGTTTCTTTGGCCATCGCAATCGCCTTTGCCAAATGGTTGCCTGAAACAACCCCACTCGATGAAACCATCGTGGTGTCCATGTGTGTGGGTGTTGGCGTTGCTTTCTTTGCCGCCGTTCTCAATAAAGCGACCAAATTGGGCTTGTTGTCCAACATGGCAGAGCGCGTTACCTTTGTGCTCATTCCACCTTTGGCACTTATTTTCTTGGTGCTGGGTACCATTTTCTTGGGCATTGCTACACCTACAGAGGGTGGTGCTATGGGCGCTGTGGGTGCTTTGGTTATGGCCATTGCCCGCAAGCGCATTGACATGAAACTCATGCGACAGGCCATGGACTCCACCATGAAGCTGTCTTGCTTCGTGTTGTTTATTCTGATTGGTGCTACTGTTTTCAGCTTGGCATTTCAGGGTGTGGACGGCCACATTTGGGTTGAGCACTTGCTGACTGGCTTGCCAGGTGGGCAATTGGGCTTCTTGATTGTGGTGAATATTTTGGTCTTCATTCTGGCCTTCTTCTTAGACTTCTTCGAGTTGGCATTCATCATTGTCCCGCTGATTGGCCCAGTCGCTGAAAAGATTGGCATTGACTTGGTTTGGTTTGGTGTGTTGTTGGCTGTGAACATGCAGACTTCGTTCATGCACCCACCCTTTGGCTTTGCATTGTTTTATTTGCGAAGTGTGGCACCCAGTGAAGATTACATCGACAGGGTTACCAAGAAGACCATCAAGAAAATCACCATTGAACAGATCTATTGGGGCGCAGTGCCCTTCGTGATCATTCAATTGCTGATGGTGGCCTTGATCATTGCATTCCCAGGGATCGTCTCTACTGGCGGCAACAAAGGGCCCACTGTCGATGCCGAAGCCGTCATGATGCAAATGCGTCAAGAATCGGACGCTCAAGCAACGGAGGCTGAAAAAACAGAGAATCAAGGTGATCAGGTTGATCCTATCAAGGCTCTGATGGAGTCGATGAAAGACGACCCTGCCAAGAAGCCTTGATGGGCTTAAAGCAGACAACAAAAAACCCGCCTAGGCGGGTTTTTTGTTGGATTGAGTAAAAGCTGCTTTTGAAGGCAGCCCAGTTCAATTACAGCTTCTGGCGTTCCATGAAGTTGTTCATGCTGGCTTCAGCCAAGCTGAACCACTGGTTGGCTTCACGGCGGTAGTTAGAGTAGTCAGCATAGATTTTTTTCCACTCAGGATTGGTATTGCTCAAGTTGGAATAAACTTCTTGTGAAGACTTGAATGCGGCTTCCATGACGTCTCTTGGGAATGCGCGCAATTTGGCACCTTGACCAATGAGGGTCTTCAATGCGGCTGGGTTTTTGTAGTCGTACTTTGCAATCATGTCAGTGCCTGCATATGAAGAGGCGCATTCAATGATGGCTTTGTACTCGCTTGACAAACCGTCATAAGCCTTTTGGTTGACATACAAAGCCAACTGTGGGCCCACTTCCCAGAAACCTGGGAAGTAGTAGTTAGGCGCCACTTTGTTCAGACCCAATTTTTGGTCGTCATAAGGGCCCACCCACTCGGCTGCATCGATGGTGCCTTTTTCCAGGGCTTGGTAAATCTCGCCGCCAGGAATGTTTTGGGGGACAACACCCAGGGGTTCCAAAACTTTGCCGCCGAAACCGCCCACGCGGAATTTCAGGCCCTTCATATCGGCCAAAGATTTGATCTCTTTGCGATACCAGCCGCCCATTTGAACGCCTGTGTTGCCCATAGGGAAGTTAACAATACCGACCTTGGCGTAAAACTCACG
>JBIKJX010000141.1:0-5131 GCA_044360785.1 Limnohabitans sp. | reverse complement strand
TTTTCGCTGGTCTGCATTGGACGCGCCCAACAGCCACATCAACAAGAAGAACGCCATCATGGCGGTCATCATGTCGGCCAGCGCAATTTTCCAAGCACCACCGTGCGCACCGCCATGGCCATCGTCAATGACTTTTTTGATGACGATGGTGGGCGCCACCACAGTGGGCGCATCGGGCGCAGCTTCGTCTGGAATCAGTTGCGGTGCTTCCGCTTGCGCGGGGACAGCCTCTGCACCTGGGGCTTCTGGTACAGCAACCTGGTCAGGCGCTTCTGCAACAGCCTCAGCCATGTTTAGGCACCTCGCAAGCCGTCAAAGACTTCTGCAAAGCTAGGTTGATTGTGGTGACTGATACTGACCCTGGCCGCTTCAATGATGAGAGGCATGGGGTGACCGTGCATGGTGCCAATGATGATTTGCTTCACCACTTTGAAAATTTGACTTTCGTCGTCAATGATCTGAGCCAAACGTGATGCCATGGGTTCGACAAAGCCGTAGGCCATGAACACACCCAAGAAGGTACCCACCAAGGCGCCACCAATCATGGCACCCAACACAGCAGGCGGCTGGTCAATGGCGTCCATGGTTTTAACCACACCCAGCACGCAAGCCACAATACCCAGCGCAGGCAAAGCGCCAGCCAAAGTGGCCAACGCAGCTTGTGGTTTGAGTGCGTCATGGTGGTGTGTTTTGATGGACTGGTCCATCACCTCTTCCACCGCATAGGGGCTGAGCGTGCTGGTTGAAACCACCATCAAACGAACTGTGTTACAGATCAAATCCAACAAGGCATGATCGTGCAAGATCTTGGGGTATTCGCCAAAAATAGCGCTGGCTTCTGGATTTTCGATGTGCGCCTCTAGCGCCACCGCACCCTCTGTTTTGAGGGTCTTCATGATTTTGGAGACCACAAAAATGGTGCTGAGGTAATCTTCTTTTTTGTAGGCAGGACCTTTAAAGACCTTGCCCATGCCGCCCAAAGCACCTTTGAAAATTTCCATGCTGTTGCCCACCAGCATGCCGCCAATACCAGCGCCCAAAATAATGAAGGTTTCAATCGGTGCGGCCTTGATGATCGGCTTCATGCTGCCGCCGGCCATGATAAAGCCGCCGAACACACAGATCATCAAAACAACAATACCAATGATGGCATTCATATAAATTCTCCAAAAACGAACAAACGGGCGGCTGGCATGCCAGCAGCGCCCGTCATTGTCACCCTCTTAAGCTTTCCCTTGCGGGATAAAGCTCAATGCATTGAAGACATTGCAGCACCTGAAGCAGGCGCAGTTTTAGGCAACAAATTAGGAACATCACGCCAAGCTTGGCGAATTTCATTCAACAAAGTGTGAATTTCTTGCAATGCATCGAGGTCATTGCGAGCGTTCACATGAATCAATCGACGCGTGACGTAGCTGTACAACTCGTACAGATTACGGGCCAAGTCGCCGCCTTTGTCCAAATCCAATGAGCCTTGTAAGCCCAAAACAATGCGACCAGCGCGTGTCAAACTTTTGTTTTTGTCTTCAATGGCGCCACGCTGGATGTGACCTTTGGCAGTGACCAAACTGTCAATCAGACCATCAAAAAGCATTTGTATGAGTTCAACCTTGTCGGCCACCAACGCTTGTGAAGTGTGGTTACCTTCGCCGTAGCTCTCCATCGCCTTGAAATGTACTCGCATGATGTCTTGTTCCTTATGATCCTGACACAGCAGGAATCGGAGGGACACCAGGAAACTTGAGTCCAAAGTCTCAAATGAATGGTTTTTTTCTAAGAAAGCCTTGGCCCAAAGGGAATGCGCAAAGTCATGTGCGCCGGTTGAGGCCTTGGCTGAACGGTGTAAAACGGCTGGATTCATGCCTTCAAACCCTTCGGTTTGGCCACATTGACAGGCTCCACATTCAGGGTACCGCGCAATTTTTTGACCACGCCCGACAAAAGTTGGCTGACGCGAGACTCGGTTACGCCTAAAACTTCACCGATTTCTTTGAGGTTGAGCTCTTCAACGTAATACAAATTCATTAACAATTGGTCGCGCTCGGGCAAATCGGCAATGGCATCCGTCAGGGCGCCCATGAATTGCTCGTGTTCCACAATTTGCTCGGGTTGTTGCGAGGAATCGGTGGCAATGTTCATGACTTCTTCAGTCACCACTTCCATCGAATAGGTCTCAAAGCGCCTAGCTTGCGTTCTTTCTTTGTGGAACAACTCAATGTCTTTGCCCATGTAGTCGGCCAATTCAGCCTGTGTCGGCGTGCGGCCCAGTTCGGCGCCCAACTCGTGGGTGGCTTCGCTGTGGGACTTGTTGATGGCCACCGCAGAGCGGGGCAAAAATGACAACCGACGGACTTCATCCAGAATGGCACCCCGCACGCGGCTGTGAGCGAAATTCTCGAACTCTTGCCCTTTGACAGGGTCGAAAGCGCGAGCAGCTTCCAACAAACCAATCATGCCCACCTGAATCAACTCGTCGAGTTCCATAAAGGGCGGCAGCCTGACTTTCAAGTGCAAGGCCACACGCTTGACCATGCCCAAATGAGCCAAGACCAGCGCTTCGCTGTTGTTTTGTACTTGCTCGTAAAGGCTGGTGGATTTGGCCATGGTCAGAGTTTAATTCTTATGCCTTGGCTTTAACCAAGCGCTCAACAAAAAACTGCAAGCCCCCAGACGCTTCTTGAATGGGTTCAAGTTGGCGGGTGGCTTCCGCCAAACGCCTGAAATCACGGGCACCGGCACTGCCTGGCGCGTATTCGGCCACAGGCTGGTATTTTTTGAGCGCCGTCAAAATCAAATCGTCTTGTTCAATAGCCCCCAAATAACGCACGGTTCTGTTTAAGAAACGCGCGCAAACTTGGTTGATTCGCTCAAACAATTGATAGCCTTCTTGGGCACTGTCCACCCCGTTAGGGATGAGATAAATTTCGTCCAAGCCTTGGTCCTGAATCAAAACCTTGATGGTGGCGTAGGCGTCGGCAATGGAGGATGGGTCGTCGCGAACCACCACAAATCGGCGTGAGCAGGCCGACATAAAGGACAAGACCTCGGGTGAAATGCCCGCTGCCATGTCCACAATGAGAAAGTCAATGTCTTCGTCCAGTTCGCTGAATGCGCGAACAATGCTGGCCGCTTGCATTTCGCCCAGAGCCGCCATTTCTTGAATACCAGAAGCACCCGGTACCAACTTCACACCTTGACGAGTGGTCACAATGATTTCTGCCAGCGTTTTCTCACCGCTCAAAAAGTGGCTTAAGTTGTAGGGGCAACGGCAGCCCAATGCAATTTGGGCATTGGCCAAACTCATGTCGGCGTCAAACAACATCACGCGGAAACCCATGGCCTGCAATGCAACGGCCAAGTTGACGGAGACCGTGGTTTTTCCCACGCCGCCTTTGCCACTGGCAATGCCAATGACTTGGGTAGTTTTGACTTTATCCATGAAGTTCACTTTGAGGAATTTCAACCGACCAATTGGGTCGATCCAATCCCATTGTATGAGCCAAAGGTGCCAAGTCTTCAGCCGTTGGCATCTTGACTTCGTGAACAGGTTCAGAAGGGGGGGTCAATTGGGACAAAGCAATGTTGATCAGCTTGTTCAGACCCGAAGATTTCAAGCCATCCATGACCCGGTCAGAGCTGCCGCCCGCCGAAACCATGCAATGCGCGCCTTCCGCAATTAAGAATTGGATCAGTGGCCAAGGCGAGTGAGACTCGTCCAACTTACTGATCATGAGACTTTGCCATTTCAATTGTGACTTCAACATGATGCGGTTCAATGTCACGCCGGAAGAGTCGGCGGGCACCACAGCATGCAAACCGGCGGTCGGGCAGACTTGCAAAATTTCATTCAAGCGTTCTGTCATTTGCACGCCTGGGGTGTCAATCACGACCAATCTTCGGGGTGCAAGCTCGTTCAACAAGACCTTGAGGGTTTCGGCGTCTGAGGCACGGAAACAATCGACACCCAGTTGGGCACACAAGACTTGGGTTTGCGCCCAAGCGCCAGCGCGCATGTCGTGATAGCTCACCACGGCCACGTATTCGGGGCCATAGTTCAAGGCCACTTGTTGCGCCGCTTTGGCCGCCATCAGGGTCTTGCCTGCGCCAGAAAGTCCGGCCATGACTTGCACGCCACGGTTTGGGAAACCCTCTTGTGGGCGCTCCAAATTCAGGGTCAGCTGGCTGCGCAAGCTTTCCATGGCTTGGTCCAGTGTGGGTTGCTCACGCAAACCTTCTTGGAGCAAGGCGCGCAATGTGGTTGGCACCGCCGCGTCAATCATGCCCTGGACCAATGGCTGGATGTGGGCTGGCCAATATTGGTTCATTTGCCAATTGGCCGTTTGTTGGCTCAAGCGAAACTCTTGACGCAAGGCGGCCAATTCTTCACGCACCAAGGACACCAGTTCTTGGCTACGAACTTGATCGCGTCCTTGGGTCAAAATTTGCTCGGTCTTTAAAGCTGGTGCGGCTTTTTCCTTGGCAGCTGCTGCAGATTCAGGCTTCAGCGCTTGCTGCAAATGTTCGCTGAATGGGTTGTTGGCCGTGTTGGTTTTATCGGCTTTGCGCGTTAACAATACCTGTGTGGTGGTCATTTGCTCAGTGGCTTCATTGACCTGCTGGCTTGCTTGAATTTCTTCTGTCAATTCTTCGGACGTTGCCTCTGACACATCCAGAGCCACGATCAATTCGGTCTGACCTTCGACACGGTTGTTAGAAATAATGAGGACATCGGGGCCGTACAAAGCCATTGCCTTTTCTGTGGCACTGCGCGTGTCGCGGGCAAGTATGCGTTTGAGTTCCATGGCTTTATCTCTTAATCAATCTGAGGGTTGAATCTGGTAGTTGGATTTATCAGCGTGTTTCAGCGTGAACGGTGTGAACGACTTTCACAGTCTGGTCATCCGGAATTTCGCTGTACGACAACAGGGTCAAATCATTCACGCGATAGCGAACGGCTTTGGACATCCAAGGGCGAATCAGGGGAGACACCACCAACACGGCGGGGTGGCCCATTTCTTCTACGGCACGTGCGCCATCGCGTAACGCGCCAAACAAACGTTCAGCCAAACCAGGCTCCATGGCAACGCTTTGGCCAGGGGAGGTTTGCTGCAAGATGTTGTGAATCAATTGC